>JBDLIX010000145.1:0-13582 GCA_039714655.1 Bacteroidota bacterium | reverse complement strand
GGCCAATCGTACCATATTGTTCTGGTGGAGAATATCGAAACCGATCCGGTACCCATCAGAAGTTTCGGCGATTCAGAGGCTCCGGCACCATTTTTCAGGAATGAACCGACCCAGGGCGATAGTTATGAGATCAACCCGCGCTCGTTTATCTACTTCGGAACCCACCGTCTCGTTCTATTCCAGGTAAATCCGGAATACGCTGTCCTGTACGACGAGAGAGACAACAGTTCACAGAACCTGACCGATCCCTCCACTACCATTACCAACGGATACGGGATCTTTACAGGTATGAGCTCGGACACGTTGTGGATTGAAGTAAAAACAGATTAACAATAAATTACCAAACCCATAATGAACAGGGCATTAAAAGAAATAAGAAAAGAGGTGCTTCTGGGCTGTTTGCTCTTTTTTGTTCTGAACGCAGCGGCAACGGAAAAATACAGCATCAGCGGTACCATCACCGATGCAGAGAACGGGGAGACCATGATCGGGGCCACAGTAACCGTAAAGGAGATCCCCGGGTCAGGAACCATCAGCAATGCATATGGCTACTATTCCCTTACCCTGAAGCATGGTGAATATACCCTGGAGGTGAGTTTCATCGGGTATGAGAAGAGTGTCCGGAAAATGAACCTGACCAAAAACACCCGGATGAATTTTAAGCTGGAACCCGCATCGGCTTTGCTGGAAGAGGTGGTGATCGTCGCTGAACAGAGAAATGAGAATATCGTTTCCGACAAGATAGGTGTTGAGAAAATAGCCATCGAAGATGTGAAGAAGATCCCTGTGCTGTTCGGAGAGCAAGATGTGATCAAGACACTGACCCTCACTCCGGGGGTGAAAACCACAGGAGAGGGGAGCGGGGGCATGTTTGTACGGGGTGGTAACAACTCCCAGAACCTGGTGCTTCTGGACGAGGCCACCGTATACAATAGCAACCACCTCATGGGGTTTTTCTCCACTTTCAACAGCGATGCAATCAAAGACCTGACCCTTTACAAAGGGACCGCTCCGGCGGAATACGGAGGACGTATCTCTTCGGTCATGGATATCAAAATGAACGACGGCAATAACCAGGATTTTCATATCGGTGGAGGCATCGGACTGATCTCCTCCAAGCTGAATGTGGAAGGTCCCATCGTGAAAGATAAAGGCTCCTTCCTGGTTACAGGCCGAAGGACCTATGCCGACCTGTTCCTGAAGCTTTCCAGCGATGAACAGTTGAATAACAACCAACTCTATTTCTACGACCTGAACGCCAAAGCCAACTACCGCCTCAACGAGAATAACCGGATATACCTTTCCGGCTATTTCGGCAGGGACGTGGTGGAGTTCCAGGACCGCTTCGGGGTCGACTGGGGCAATATCACCGGGACCCTGCGATGGAACCATATCTGGAACAACAAGCTTTTCAGCAATACCTCGCTGATCTACTCCGACTACGACTACAAGGTGGCTGTCACCCGGGAGTCGGATGATTTCAGTCTCACATCGGTCATTAATAACTGGAACCTCAAACAGGACTTCCAGTATTTCCTGAATAACAGGAACACCATGTCCTTCGGATTCAGCAGCCAGTACCACACCATTACCCCAGGCCAGGTTGAAGTTTCGGAAGATTCTGATATGAACCCGGTTGAACTACAGGACAGGTATGCCCTGGAAAATGCGCTCTATTTCAGCAACAAGTGGGAACCCGGTGATAGATGGAAGATTAACTACGGGTTGCGCCTTACCTCCTTCACCCTGCTTGGCCCAGGCGATTTTTACTCTTACGGGGATGCCGGTGTTACAGATAGTTTGAGCTACGAAAAAGGTGAGGTGGTTCAGTCCTATCTCCACCTGGAACCCCGCCTGAACCTTGCCTACATCCTGAATGAATCAGCTTCTTTAAAAGCCTCCTACACCAGGAATACCCAGAATCTGCACCTGATCCAGAATTCAAACTCTTCCACCCCCACCGATCTCTGGATCGCTTCGAGCCAGAACGTAAAACCGGAGATCAGCGACCAGGTTGCCCTGGGGTATTTTAAAAATTTTAAAAACGATCAGTACCAGTTTTCAGGAGAAGTCTATTACCGGTGGATGCAGAATCAACTTGACCTGAAGAACGGTGCGGAGATCAGGGCCAATGAGCATATTGAAGGGGAGTTGCTGTCAGGTTCCGGCAGGGCATACGGACTGGAAATGATGCTGAAGAAGAAATACGGAAAGTTGAACGGATGGATCTCCTATACCCTTTCCCGGACCGAAAGAAAGATCGATGGCATCAACAACAGCAATTGGTACCCGGCCAGGCAGGATGCCACACATGACTTATCCATCGTGGGGATTTATGACCTGACCCCGAAGTGGAGTCTGTCAGCCACATGGGTCTACAATACCGGCAACGCAGTCACCTTTCCCAGCGGAAAATATGAGATCAACGGGAACGTGGAGTATTACTACACCGAACGCAACGGCTACCGCATGCCCGCCTACCATAGGCTGGACCTGGGAGCCACACGGACCCTGAAAAAGAGGGAGCGGTTTGAAAGCAGCCTTAGTTTTTCCCTCTACAATACCTACGGGCGGAAAAATGCCTACACCATCGATTTCGAGGAGGATCTTAATGATCCCATGAAAACGGTGGCGGTTAAAACCTACCTGTTCACCTATGTACCATCCATTTCATACATTTTTAAATTCTAAACAGATGAAAAAATCAATAACAATCGTACTTCTATTCATTGCCCTCTTCACTTCCTGTGAAAACAGGTGGGGAAGAAGGGGTGATGCCTGCATTAGTGCCGATAAAACTACAGTTGCAACAGAGGAGACAGTCTCCATCTCTAATTGCGGGGATGAGTTCCCATCTGCCTATGTAGAGGCTGAAATCGACTGGGGTGACGGGACGATCACATCGGGTCAGACCGGCAGTCATTCATACAGTGACGACGGAACCTACACGGTGATGTTGATCATTAACGGAGAAGAGGCATCGGAGCTGCTCGATGTGGAAGAATCAAAAGTCAACATCATAATAACTGTCAATGAACCGGTATAAAACAATGCAAAGGGCAATCAGGGTATTATGCCTATTCTCGATTATTGCAGCGGCAACT
Source organism: Bacteroidota bacterium (assembly GCA_039714655.1). Classification (GTDB taxonomy): domain Bacteria; phylum Bacteroidota; class Bacteroidia; order Bacteroidales. The sequence continues at coordinate 10,478 of JBDLIX010000145.1, read as the reverse complement.
GCCTGTACTGAAGAGATTGAGGTTGACCTGAATTCCTCTGAACCACAAATCGTAATTGAAGGCAGTATTGCTACGGCAAATGAACCTGTCCTGCTGAAAATATCACAGTCTGTCAATTTCGACGAGAACAATGATTTTCCCCCGGTGCAAAACGCCACAATTGAGATCTCTGATGATTTTGGAAACTTGGTCGTTGTGCCCGAGACAGCTCCCGGTATCTACTCTTCGAATGCTATGTCCGGTACAGACGGCCGGACATATTATTTGCATGTGGAGGCAGATGGTCAAATCCTCTCGGCCAATTCAACCATCCCACACCAGGTTGCTTTTGACGAACTGATCGTCAGAAAAACAGACGGAGGAACTGCAGGCGGTCCGGGTGGTTTCGGGTCCATTACCAACTATGAAGTGTTGGTCCGGTATACCGACCCTACAGAAGAAGCCAATTATTACCGTTTCGTGGAGCTGGTAAACAGCCGGCGGGAAGCGGATTATATCTTTGATGACAGGCTCACCAACGGACTGGCCATTGAGCAGGGGCTAATGCGTTTCGACCGGGTCCTGGAGACCGGGGATACCCTGCAGATCATCATGCAGTGTATCGAAGAGAGAGTATATGACTATTTCAACAGTTTCGGGAACCTGATGGGAGGGCCCGGAAACTCCTCCACTCCTGCCAATCCCTACACAAACATCGATGGTGCCGTACTTGGCTATTTCAGTGCCCATACATATGAGATGAAACAAAAAATTATAGAATAGTCCGGGCATTATTCATTATCGCTATTCAACTCCTGAATTTTTCTCCTAATTTCAGTGATCATTTATCCACACACAAAACCCAACCACCCGGATGTTACTCCAAGTGGTTGGTTATCAACTGTAGGCCCAGCTGGGCTCGAACCTAGCCAACCCGTTAAGAAAAGGTCCGGGGGACCTTTTTAGGGTTGGGCTTGACTGCGGCGGGAACTCGAGTGCGACCCCCCGATTATGAGTAAGATAATCTGTATTATGGAAACTCTGATGAATATTCAGTATTAATGATTGTTTAAGTAAACAAATATCGAAAACTTTTAGCAAAACCAGTCAGTAGAGGTTCCATCCCCTTTCAATTTTAAATTACTATATTCTCTGACTTAAAAATTTTAACCGGATGAAATCAATCATTATTTTCCTATTAGCATTTCTAATTTCCTGCTCCGTTAAACATGAAACAACTGAAATTTTTGTTTCCTCATTGGGCAACGATAATAATTCCGGCTCAATACAATCGCCTTTTGCTACTGCAGAACGCGCCCGCGATGAAGCAAGAGAATTGATAAAGCAAAATAAACAGGTAACAGTATATTTCAAAAAAGGCGTTTACCGTTTTTCAAAACCTTTCGTGCTGACTCATAACGATTCGGGTCAAAAAGGCAAAGAAATTACTTATACAGCTTATCAAAACGAAAAGGTTGTTATTAGTGGCAGCCGGCAAATTTATCCCGAATGGAAAAAATATAACGACAAAATTTTTGTTTCCACGGCAAAAATGGCTGTAGAGCATGGATTCTCGCCCCGTACCTTATATGTAAATGGCAATGCCTGTCCCCTGGCAAGGTATCCCAATTTAGATTCCGGGGAAAGGCCTTTTGGTGGGGTAAGCCCCAACTGTATCAACCCGAAACGGGTTGCCGGGTGGGAATCGCCGAAAGGAGCTTATGTCCACGGTATGCAGCACGGAAAGTGGGGAAGTATCCATTACAGAATTATAGGCGTTACCGATAACGGGTATCCTCACCTCGAACTGGTTTCAATCAACACCTCAACCATGTACAACAATGCCCAATTGCATAAAAACGACCGTTATATCGAAAATGTATTTGAAGAGTTGGATGCTCCGGGTGAATGGTTTTGGGATGAAGCAACAGAACTCCTGTATTTCTACCCTCAGGAAAATATTGATATAAATAAAGCAAGGTTCGAAATTCCGGTTACCTCTGGTCTGATTAGGTTTAATGGAGATATGAAAAGCCCTGTCAGGCATATAAAATTTAGCAATATTGAATTTGAAAAGACGCTTTCTACCTGGTATCTCACTACCGAGCACCTTCCTGTTGGCGATTACGTTATTCACAGAGGTGCAGCCGTTTTCATGGAAGGAACAGAAAACTGTGAAATTGCAGATTGTAGTTTTGAAGATATTGGCAGCAATGCAGTATTATTGAGTAACTACAATAGGAATTCCAGTGTAAAAGGTAATCGCCTGGAAAATATTCAGGCAAACGGTATTGTATTGATCGGAAGCCGTGATGCCATGCGCGATTCGCCCTGGTGCGACATGCTGGATACCAACAGTACAAAAGACCTGAGAAAAAAATACGGATACGAACTTACCTACAAGGTTTGGAGTGAACCTCTACGCGACAGACAGCCAAGTACCGATACTATTCCCGGTCCAAAAACCGAAAATTATCCGCGCTATTGCCTTGTTGAAAATAACCTTATTACACGTGCCGGGGAACTGGAGAAACAGGTTGCCGGGATACTTTTGTCGATGTGCGCCGAAAATACAATAAACCACAACACGATATACGACCTACCGCGAGCCGGTATTTGTATTAACGATGGGTGCTGGGGAGGTAATGTTGTTGAAAACAACGATGTTTTCCATACTGTACTTTCAACTGCCGACCACGGGCCGTTTAATTCATGGGGGCGCGACCGCCACTGGACAATGGCCATGCACGGTGTTGTAAAAAAGGGTCATGAAAATGCCCACGACAGGAGCAAGCTCGATACTTATATCCCAAACATTATCAGACATAACCGTTTTACGCATACCATACCATCCCACTCATGGGGAATTGACCTTGACGATGGCTCTTCAAATTATAAAATCTACAATAACCTTACAATTGGATGTAGCGTGAAGCTAAGGGAAGGATTTTTCAGGACAGTGGAGAATAATATTTTTATCGGGAAATTCCCCCCGGGAAAACATGTTTGTTTCGACAATACTGAGGATGTGATGCGACGAAATATATATGTAAATACCAATAATAACCAAGTTTTTAGTGCCATACATGCCAAACCTTCACAGGTAAAGGAAATGGATTCGAACCTTTATTACATAACATCTGGTGAACCGGCAATAGTTTTCCTACAGGGTCAGGTTGAAAAAGGGTACACCCCTAAAATGACCATTCTCCAGTGGCAAGAGAAGGGGCATGATGTAAATTCAGTAGTTGTCGACCCGCTATTTGTTAATTTGGAATCAGGTAATTATGAATTAAATAAAAATTCCCCGGCTTTCAAATTGGGCTTTAAAGAGTTCGACCTTGATAATTTTGGAGTTTCAAAACCCGGTTTTATCGACGAGGCAAAAGCTGCCTACAAACAGTTTGCCCCTCCACTGAAACTGAAAAGCGAAACAGGAGAAGATGGAAAGCGTTACAAATGGATGGGAGCAACTATAAAATCGATGACCACAGAAGGTGAAAAATCGGTAGCGGGAATAGATGACATCCAAGGTGTAATCCTTGAAAATGTACCCAGGGGAAGTAAACTGTTTAAACAGGGGGCACAGTCGGGTGATGTTGTTTTAAAGGCCAATGGAAAAGAAATAAAGGATATTAGCGACCTGAAAAGTATATTACAGAAAAATACCAGTACATTAAATCTATGGGTGGATGGAAATCCACCGGCTCATACTTTAACAATTAATGCTCCGGATAATATAGATGAATTAACCAATTAATAACTGTCTTAAATGAAAAGAAGGTTTTTATATACTTACACTTTATTTGCATTTGCTTTTATATGCTCTTCAATTACATCTGCACAAGACACAAATAAAAGAGCTCCAATAAATCAGGCAACAGGAGGTTTTAAATATCATGTTGCCCCTTCGGGTGACGATGAAAACAGTGGCACATTATCTGCCCCTTTTGCCACGATAGCAGCCGCAAGAGATGCCATCCGTAACAGTGGTAACCAGGGCAAGGAACCCTGCACGGTTTTCATTCATGCCGGAACATACCGTTTGGAAAGTCCTCTTGTTTTTGGCCCTGAAAATAGTGGGAGTGAAAATGCTCCTGTAACCTATCAGGCTGTCGGTGATGGAGAAGTAATTATAACCGGGGCACAGGTAATTCGTTCATCATGGAAACTCTGGAAAGATGGTATCTACCGTACCCGAATAAAGCAGAATAGTCCCATTGATCAGCTGTTTGTAAATGGCAGACGACAGCATATGGCTCGCTATCCTGATTATGGAGCAGGGTTTGTACCCGTTGACAGCGATAATTCGCACCGTGGTATAAAAGCAGGTTTTGCCCCATACGACGGATGTACTCCTGATGCCTGGGATGCTGACAAAGCAGTAGGGTGGAAAGACCCTGTAGGTGCATTTATGCATGGGATGCACAATGGTTTATGGGGGAGCATGCATTTTCAAGTGCTTGGAAAGAACAACGATGGTTCATTAAAATATGAAGGGGGCTGGCAAAATAACCGTAATACCAGTTTGCATAAAGGTTACCGGATGATTGAGAATATTTTTGAAGAACTGGATGCCCCCGGGGAATGGTTTCACAATAAAAAGGATGGCTGGTTGTACTATAAACCCGCAAAAGGTCTGGATATGAAAAATTCCCGTTTCGAAGCGGTCGTGCAGTTAAAGCATCTTATTGAAATATACGGAGAGTTTAAACAGCCTGTTGCTTCTATGAGTATTCCTAATAGTGGGAACGGCCTGGAAATGACAGTTGTGACAAACCACGAAACAATCCTGCCTGTAAAACACCTGAAATTTGAAGGAATTCACTTTAGTGGTACCGCCCGTACATTTATGGAGACTAAAGAACCACTGTTGCGCAGCGACTGGACAATCTACCGTGGTGGTGCGATTCATTTGCGCGGAACAGAGGATATTGTTATCGCCAATTCTGATTTTGTGGAGTTGGGTGGTAATGCTGTTTTTGTAGATGGTTACAACCGACGCGTGGTAATCAGCGGTAACCACTTTAACAACAATGGCGCAACCGATGTAAATATTGTTGGATCATTTTCAGCTGTACGGGACCCGGCATTCAGTTATGGGGCAAAACCCCGGCCACTTGATAAGGTTGATACCGAAATCGGCCCTAAAACCAACGAGTATCCTGTTGACTGCTTTGTTGAAGACAACCTCATGACACGTTGCGGGAGGTTTGAAAAACAGGTTGCAGGTGTAAATATTTCTATGTCGTCGCATATTACGGTACGTCACAATACAATAAGCCATACCCCCCGTGCAGCAATTAATATTTGTGATGGTACATGGGGTGGACATCTCATCGAATGGAACGATTGTTTTGAAACTGTTTTAGAGACAAGCGATCATGGTTCTTTCAATTCATGGGGACGTGACCGGTACTGGCATTCGGCCGGCTTGTCGGGCCCCAACGCTACTGATGAGAATGGTAAACCAATGCTTTCATACTGGATTGAAGAGTATCCTGGTTGTCCGTATTGGGATGCATACCAGACAGTTATCTTGCGGAATAATCGTCTGCAGTGCGACCATGGCTGGGATATCGACCTCGATGATGGTTCTTCCAACTTCGAGATTTATAATAACCTTTGTCTTTCAGGAGGGCTCAAAACCCGCGAAGGCTACAAACGAATTGTTACCAATAATATAATACTGCATGAAAGTTTCGATTGCCGTGTGCCTTATCCGAAACCGGTTGCCGATATTTTTATGCACAATATTCTTTGGGGGAAAAGTTATCGTGCATCAAGCTCTGCTTTATGGGGTGGTGTAAGAAATGCCAATTTTGCTCACAACCCTGACGCAGTATCTGTAGAACCGGCAATTAACCTGCAGGGAATATCTGAAGACGACGGTTTAAGTCTCTACGGCAATGCCAAATTTAATGATCCAGAGCATGGTGATTTTACGGTAGCTGAGAATTCTCCCGCATTACGTGTAGGATTCGAAAATTTTGTAACTACTGGCTATGGAGTAAAGTCGGAACGTCTGAAAGAAATGGCAAAAACTCCGGAAATAAAACTGCCTCAGAATGTAGCTCCCAATGTGGCACCTGTATTTACAACAATAACTGTTTTTGGTGCAGAAGGCAGGGCACTCCATACAAAAACAGACTTATCCGCAACAGGGATGTTCGACCTTACAGGTTTTATCCTGATAAAAGTTCCGGAAAACAGCCGGATGGCAAGACTCGGTTTTAAAACAGATGACGTAGTCCTTGAAGTGGACGGGACAAAAATTCATGACGGAAACAGGTTCAAACGCTTCATGACTAATCTGAAACCAGGAACTCATAATGTAAAAATTATGCGAGGACAAATAGAACAAATATCTAGCTTTGAACTGTAAGATGAATGGAGAGGTATGTTAAAATCTCTTTATTGATCTGCCAATCTGGGCTATTGCTTCTTTATGCCGGTCAAGGCAGGGTGCGAGTGTGGGCCTCCAGGGAGCTTGCATAAAACCATATAGCCTGGAAAGATCTATCACTTCTTTGCAATAATCAACTGTTGCTTCCATATTCTGATCGTTGGAGTGGTTACTGCCAGTAGGTATCTGATCATATCCAGAGGCCTCCAGATCGTTATACAATTTTACACGTTTTTTCGTATTTTCATTAAGCATGTTCAAATCAAACTTTGTCCCATAATACCAGTTACTTTGAAGTACCGATTTTGGCATCTTCCGGAAAAACTTCTCCGGGTGGTGCCAGGCATAATCTGACCAGATCCAGGGCCGCACCCCGTTCTTCTCAACCTCGCCAATGTAGAAATAGAGATCCCCCCACCAAAGATCCTTTTGGCGGATCACGGCGTAATCCTGCCTGACCTGGTGCTGGGCGGTTTCTTCGTCCATTCCCAGATGGAAAAAGCGTGGTTTGTCAAAAAGAATTGAAACTTCCTCAATCAGGTCTTTACAAACGCCGTAGTAAATATCTGTGGAGACCATCCTGGCGTAATCTTTTAGCCACACATCATGTGTGGTTGCAAAATTCAGTTTGGGGATTGGCTCCAGGCCCAGTTTTCGCATTTTTGCGAGTTCGTTTTTCAATTTAGCAGGTGTCCAAGCATTTTTAACAGCAATTTCCGGGTGGCTTTCATATTGAACGGCATCCCCTACATCAATAACAACCATATTCATCCCAACGGCTGCCATCTCTTGTAACAAAGCATCCCACGTATTATCATCAAATGTAAGGTTTGGCCTGTAACCATGTGCCCATTCCCTGGCTTCCTGGCATGTGGTGCAATTATAATTTTCGTCTCTGTATTTTGGAGGCACACTATCTTCCCACATATTATAACTTAAATGAAGGAGGTTTGCCCAGATCATATCCGTACCAAATTTTTGCTGTGAGAAAAGAACTGATGGTATGCTGCTGGCCATGCCTGCTGCTGCCACTTGTTTGATGAAATTTCTTCGATTTGTCATTTCTTGATGGTTTTATTCATTGGATTAATATTTCGAGTTGTCAATTCTTTTAAACATATCAAGTAATTTTGTGACGATTTTCCTTGAAGCTTCAACCTCGACAAAGTTTACGCCGGACCAGGTTTCGTAACCTCCAAGTTCATGCTGTTCGGGTGTTGGCAGGTATCCATAACTGCCATTTGCCTGTTCAATGGTAAAAGTAGGTCGAAACTGACTCTTGGTTTTTATCTCCAGCCCAATTTCGGCAAATACTTCGAACGGTATTGCCGTAACACCCAGATCGCCTATACGAAAAGCCTGAAGAATTATATCGATATTGTCCGGCCAGGTTTTATCAAAATCAAGAATCCGGTGTGCATATGTTATTTCGTACCTATGTATGGGCTTGACAGTATCGGGCCTGGCGATTACCTTCCTGGCACGTGCCAGCATTTGGGCGGAAGGTTTTCGCACCTGAAGTGTCAATTCTTCCTCAGCAGCCCTGAGAGGGACCCAGTTGTGGTACTCCACTGAATTATGAACTCGGAATACTTCCCTGGCAACATCTTCGGCCACGAGTTTCATCTGGACATAGGGTGCTTTTCTTACGGCCGGTGCCCCAAAATTGATATTGTTCACATCTCCGGAAGTACCATTGGTCATTATCCCCACGAAAGGAGGCTCCTGCCTGTCTGCTTTTATCAATTCCTGGATGCGGTCGGCAAATACTGCAAAGTAATCTGCCGATATATGGTCCCTGGGGTTCCCACCCACGTAATGGAGCGAGTAATTTGCGAGGAGGGCGATTGGTTTGCCATGAATGGATTGAACCGAAATAAACGAAACACCAGGATCGGGTATGCCGGCTGGCTCAAGCAGATTGGGGTCTCGTCCAGGGTTCATTATTACGCTATCCTGACCACCGAAAGGGTCTGGTATGGGGGTGCCGGACTTCATTCTCCACCGGCGAATAAATACATGTTCCGGAACGCTGCCTACCCCCCACCCAATACGGGCAGTTTCTAAGTTATTTATGGCAATCCTAACTCCATCTGCCATACGCCTTATCAAGAATTGCTGGTATTCGTCGAAAGATTCTGTATTGCCAGATTGCCTGCGTTTCTCTCCAACTCCCTCTGCACTTATAGAAGAGTGCGTGTGTGTTGCTGATACAAGCAGGTTCTCTCGTGGTATATTTGACTCCTCTTGGATCAGCCTTTTAGCTTCGTCTATTAAATCACGGTTCAGGCTTATATTGTCCACGATAATGAAGGCCAGCATTGTTGTGCCATCGTCGAGTACAAGGCAACGGGTATGTAGTTCATCGTGCACATGGATTGCCGGAGGGGGTGTCCCGTAATTTCCGACAATGCCTCCACCTAGGAATGGGGTTATGTTGGAAGTTGAGGCACCGGCCTTAAAAACTGTTCCAGGATTAGAATCATTCATGTTAGAATTAACCTGGGCATCTGCCGTTCTAAAGCCAGCCATTATTATTAACGGCAGGGCACAGATGCCAAAATAGTAGACGATCTTTTTACTTTTCATGATATAGTTTTAATGTTATCTCACTTTTTGACATCCTTCTTAATCACTACCGGTCCCATCAAGCGATTAATCCAACGATTTGTTTATCGTTAACAATGTCCGGAGTCCGGGTAGAATAAAAGTAAGAGATGCTTCACTCATATCAAAGTTGTTTCTTGGGAAAAATGGGTAAAAGAATGGTAATTCTATGGTATGTATTTCAATTGTGGGGCCAGCTGGGCCCGAACTGATAGGACATCTGGCACCTTCCTCTGGATTCCTTAAGAATCTCATAGTTCAGCAGATTTGGCGTATTGGAATTGGAAGCTTCCCTTGCTCATCTGATGGTATGCTATAGTAGCCACTTTCTCCTCTGAGTGTTTGATGCCCTGGAGGTGAGATCAGGGCTTTCAGACTTGATCAGAGGTCTCAAATCATGCATGTCTGCGTCCATTGATTCAGTGGTGGAATGATTCAATATTTAGTAGTCTATAAAGTACCTTCAATGGACGTTTACGTTGTTTTATAGATTTTATAAAGCTTTATTATTACACAACTTTGTACTGAGAATTTTTGCTAAATTGTTACACCGATTAATCCAAAACCCAAAAGTCATGAAAAATCTATTAGTGTTAATCTTTCTTCTATCTACATTGAATCTTTTTGGCCAGGATGTAAATCCCACCCAGAAAGGTAACCTCATGCTTGGCGGAGGAGGAAACATCTCTTATTCTACTTATTTTGATGAGACATCAAACGGATATTTTACCTTAGGTCTAAATCCATCCATTGGATGGTTCCTTTCAGATGGTTTTGCATTGGGTATTGGACCTACATTTTTCATATTCAGCAATTTTTCGGAATACGGGAATACTAATCTTGGCATCGGAACAGACGTATTTTTAGCAAAATATTTCGGTAGTGGAATATTTATAAAGGGATCCACCGGTTATTCCCTATCACACACTTTAGATTCATCAGAAAATGATTATGACCATACTACACATAACATCAGAATTACTCCGGAGGTTGGGTATGCTTTCTTTCTGGGGCCAAATGTTGCTCTGGAACTCTCCTTGGTAAATGGACTTCTGATTAGGTTATCAGATGGTTCAACGTCATATTTCAATGCATCAAGTGTCAAAGTTGGATTCCAAATATTCCTGTGATCCTTTTCACCTAACATCGATCATAGGTTTTAGATAGAAATTATCCTTTACTCTACTTTCAACTAAATCATTTATGTTTTTCATTTTTTGACACTGAATATAATCATTAAAGTGTCCAAGAGGGTCTATCCAAAACTGGGACCTGAAAATGGCAAAGATTCAACAATAAAACTTCAGTATTAGATTTTAAATTGTAGTACCCTTGCTGCAAAAACAGGCAGCTTTCAGATGAATATCAGATCTGGACCATGACTCATAGAAAAGCTCTTCTGTAATCTTTGCCTTCTGATGTTGCCCGGTCATATGATAGCAGGTAGCCAGGCCTTTTAATGCCCAACCGTTATGTGGATGTAAGA
>JBDLIX010000144.1:0-13805 GCA_039714655.1 Bacteroidota bacterium | reverse complement strand
TTTGGAAGCCACTCAATCCGGGCTCGAATGGCTTTAGCCATCGACAGCTCTTTTAAGGAGAACACAGAAGTGATATTGCATACACAAAAAGCAGCAAAATCTGCCATAGATAATACGGGTGAACTACTTGAAGATATGATTAGTTGGAGTTATGGCCTGCCATATGGTGAGGCCCTCTCCGATGGGAGTGTGCTGGTGCTCTATTATGCAGGTACAGATGAAGCCATGGATATCCGTTGGGTGAAGCTCCGGTTGCCTCCGCCGAGCTCGCAGGATCGGTTGGCTCCGCTGAATATAAAAAAGATAAATAATAATGACACTGAAACAACGCATTGAATCGGTATACCGGGGCGAGACACCTGATGTGGTACCGTTTATGTTGGATCTTTCACACTGGTTCTATCACCGGGAACAGATTGCATGGGATTTGAGTCAGACTTATGAGGACCCTGAATATGATCTGATCGAGCTGCACAGGAAACACGGGGCGGGATTTTACCTGCCGAATCTTGCGCATTTCTATGATGTGGCCTATCCGGACAACGTGATGGCAGATGTGTGCAAGAGCAAAGATGGCAAGAAGATAACCTGGAGCCTGGAGACCCCTCTGGGTAAAATTGAACGCACCCGCATCTGGGAAGAAGTTTCCTACTCCTGGGGAATTCGTGATTGGGGTATTAAGTCCGAAGAACAGCTGAAGATATTGTCCAGTGCGCTGGCAAACCGGACATACAATTTCTTGCCGGAAAAATATCAGGCCTGGGTGAATGCAATCGGTGATATGGGGGTTTGCTACGCATCGGGTGGTTATAGTGCAATGGGCCAATTACTGAGTTTGTGGATGGGCATTGAAAGTACGATCTATGCAACCATTGACTGGGCAGAGACAATCCGGGAGGTTGTGGATGAGATCAATCAAAATAATCTGAAGATGATTGATATGCTGGCAGCTTCTCCGGTTGAAATAGTCGTCATAGGCGATAATTTTTCCGGTGATGTCCAGCCCCCGGACTTTTTTAACCAGTGGTCACGTGAATACTACACAGAAGCTGTCCACCGTCTTCACAAGGCAGGCAAGTATGTGGCAGTGCATATCGACGGGCGATTATTTGGTGCAATCAAGATGATTAAAGAGACAGGCGCCGATTGCGGTGATGCCATAACACCACCACCCATGGGTGATCTGACACCTCAGCAGTGCAGGGATGATGCGGGGAAGGATTTTATCCTTTCAGGGGGTGTCTCCCCCGACCTTTGGATGCCTGATGTAAGCATTGAAGTTTTTAAAAAAGCTGTGCTTGACTGGCTGGCGCTGAAGAAACAGAGCTCCAGGCTTATCGCAAATGCGGGTGATCAGGTGCCGCCCGGTGCAGAAGAGAAGCGGATCGATATCATGCGTGAGCTAGTGGAGCAACATGGAAAATATTGATGACATGAGAGGCTTAATCACTACAACATTATTGTGTACAATCCTGTTAAGCGGTTGCAGAATTGAAAACAAATCAAACAAACTTGCTGTTGACCAATTAAGGGAGTCTGTAAAAGAGACGAATGCCAACTGGCAATTATTTATTGATGACTACTGGATTGCTCAAAGCAGTGATATAACAACTAGTCTGCATCAGCCTGAGAAGCATCCCAATAATCCTTTAATCCGGGCTGATGTTCCATGGGAAGAGAATCCTTACTGCTTCGGTACCGTTATTTATGATGAAGAGGATTCGATTTATAAATTTTGGTATCAGAGTTACAATCATGCTTTAGAAGTTCCGGAAAGAACACCAATCCTCTATGCCACCAGTACCGATGGTTTGGTGTGGGAGCGGCCAAATCTGGGAGTGGTTGAGTTTGATGGTTCAACGGACAATAATATTGTACTTCAAAACTACGGGTATCACGATCTTTACTCTCCCAGTGTTATAAAAGATAATGCAGATTCCGATCCTGATCAACGATACAAAATGATCTGGTGGGATTTTCCATTGGGGGAAAAGGGATATCAGGACGATGGGATGTGTGTTGCTTTCTCACCTGATGGTATTCACTGGACAAAACATCCAGACAATCCGGTGGTTCATGTAAATAAAAGCGAGAAATCAATCAGCGACGTGATGTCAGTGATGATGGATCGCAAAACAGGTAATTTTGTGGCATACACTAAAGGTTGGGCAGATCCATGGCCTTCACACCGGCAAATTGTACGCACAGAGAGTACAGATTTTATTCACTGGTCAGAACCGGAAGTTGTGATCAGACATACTCATGATCTGAAAGATCCACAATCCTACGGAATGACGGTGTCGCAGTACGGGAACAACTACATTGGCATGATTCACTCCTACAAAAAACCAGGTAATGAAACAATTGATGTACAACTAACCATTAGTCATGATAATAGAAAATGGTTACGTGTTGCCAATCAGGAAACATTTATACCACTGGGAGTGGCGGATAGTTGGGATGACGGAATGATCTTCTGTGCGCCGATGTTCAATCATGGTGAAAATACACTTATCTATTACGGTGGCTGGGATAACTCGCATGATAGTCAGGAACCCAGGCGTAGCGGAATTGGCCTTGCCACGTTGCGCAATAATGGTTTTGTTTCCCTTGACGCCGGACTGAAACCAGGGAGCGTTACTACCCATACCATGCACAACGTCCATGGACCACTGCTGGTTAACGTCGATGCCAGTGAAGGATCCTTACGTGCCGAGTTGTTGGATGCCGAAGGCACTCCTATATCAGGCTATACAATGAGAGATTGTCTGCCGGTTCAAACCAACGGTATTTCACAATGGGTACAATGGCGTAACCATTCCGAATTACCGGAGACGACAAAAGCATTACGTATCCGCTTTCAGCTAGAAAAAGCTTCACTGTATGGTTTTTATTCAGGATCAGATGTTGTACGTGTTATAAAATAGAATGCTTAAATAAAGATTTGTTACAAAAAAAGAACAACTATGGATGTAAAAGAACTTCTTAGCTTAAAAGGAAAAATTATACTGGTTACCGGTGGGGCCGGGCTTTATGGAAGATGTATCGTAGAAGGACTGGCAGAAGCTGAGGGAACGGTGATTACAGCTTCAAGAAATCTTGAGGCCGGGCAAAAACTCGCCCAGGAATTCAAGTCCAGAGGCATGGATGTTCATGTAATGCAAGTTGACCAGACAGATCATGATTTGGTCATGGCATTAAAACGGAAAATTCAAGATAAGTTCGGAAAATTGGACATCTTTGTCAATAATGCCGTAAGTCGTCCCATGAGTGGATACAATGAGCCCATCGAACATTTTGAAGAGTCGATGCGCGTGAATGCTACAGGTATGATGAGCATTCTGCGTGAAATGGCAGACCTGATCGCCAAAGGTGGAGGCGGAAGCATCATTAATATTAGCTCTATGATGGGCATGTACGGTCCGGATCTTTCCAATTACGAGGGGACCGATATGGGGGATATGCCCCCCGACTATTTCTTCCACCGGGCGGGAGTGATTAATATAACCCGCTTCATGGCACGAATGCTGGCAGATAAAAACATTCGTGTCAATTGCATTAGTCCCGGAGGACTGTTCAATAATCAACCTCAGCGGTTTGTGGAAAATTATAGCAGGAAAGTCCCGGTAGGCCGCATGGCCAACAATGATGATATTAAAGGTCTGGCAGTCCTGTTAGCTTCCGATGCATCCGCCTATATCAATGGCGAGAATATATTAATGGATGGCGGTATGCATGCCTGAAGAGATCTGAACTAAGTGTAAATTGTAAAATAAAAAAGAAGCATTATGTATTCAACAGCATTTATCAAAAGAGTATTTATTTTAGTGATTCTAATTCCTGTTGTTTTCAGCATGGGCTGTCAAAACAGACCGGCAGGACAAGAGGAGTGGCAAGACCTTTTCGATGGTAAAACCCTGAGTGGTTGGAAAATTGAGGGTGGCAAAGCAGATTTTTATGTGGAGGACAACATGATCGTTTGTAATACGAAACTGGATATTGACGGTGGTTATCTGGTGACGGAAAAATCATATGATAATTTTATCCTTGAGCTGGATGTGAAGATTGATACATCTCTCAATTCCGGAGTGCAGTGCCGAAGCCAGAAATGGGAAAGAGATACAATCACCACCTACCTGGCTGGTAATCCAGAAGGAACAGTGTCCCAATACAAATGGGAAGCGGGTTATGTTTGGGGTTATCAGATTGAAGTGGATCCGAGCGACCGTGCGTGGTCAGGTGGATTGTACGAACCGGGAAACCGGGGTTGGGTCGTAACCCTTGCTGACAATGAAGCAGCGCGCAAGTCTTTCAAACCAATGGATTGGAATCACTTGAAGATAGTAATGGACGGCAATAAAATAGAAACCTGGGTGAATGGTATTTTAGCGGTGGATGTGATCGATGAGATGTCCACATCCGGCTTTATCGGATTGCAGTTTCATAAGGCTTACCGGGAGTGGCAGGTGGATAAAAAAGTGCTGTGGAAAAACATAAGAATTAAGGAATTGTAGCGATTACGCTTTAAAACATGGTTAATTATCTTCCAAATAGCAGATAGAATCAGTTAAATTATGAGAAAATTACTGCTCACCATAGCGCTCGC
Source organism: Bacteroidota bacterium (assembly GCA_039714655.1). Lineage (GTDB taxonomy): Bacteria > Bacteroidota > Bacteroidia > Bacteroidales. Next base: position 9,199 of record JBDLIX010000144.1, on the reverse strand, counting down.
TTACGCATCCCTTTCCATTGCGTTTCCGCAGCATGTTGACAACCAGCATCCGGATGAGGCCCTCTTTTCCTTTGGAGTTATAGCCGATGTTCAGTACGCTGATGCTGAAAAAGCGGGAAAAAGGGATTACAGGAATTCACCGGAAAAACTGGAAAAGTGTATTGGAGAGTTTAACAATCATAACCTCTCTTTCACGGTCACCCTGGGTGATCTCATAGACCGCGATTTTAGCAGTTTTGATAAAACATTGCCCATACTGGACAGATCAATAGCCCCTGTTTATCATGTGATCGGAAACCATGATTTTTCGGTGGAACCAGCATACAGGAAGGAGGTCAGGGACCGGCTCAAAAATCCAAATGGATACTTCGATTTCACAGTGGATGATTTCGTTTTTATTGTGCTGGATGGGACAGACCTGAGTACTTTCGGGACGGAAACAGGATCCGGACAATATGATCTGGCCATGGCAAAGTTTGAAGAAATGAAGAAGGCCGGATTAAACAATGCCTACACATGGAATGGCGGGATTGGGAGTAAACAATTAAAGTGGCTTGAAAAGAAGCTCCGGAAAGCCAATCATGCCAATAAGAGTGTAGTTCTTTTTTGCCACTGGCCATTATTACCTGAAAACGGGACTCAATTATGGAATAACAGAGAGGTGCTGAGCCTGATCAATAAACATGGGAATGTAATTGCGTGGATCTCAGGGCATCATCATGCGGGTGGTTACTTGCAATTTGAAAATATCCACCACCTGACCATTAAGGGGATGGTTGAGGCCCAAACCGAGACCTCATGTGGTATCATTGAAGTATATCCAGACAAATTAATACTTAACGGATATGGCGATCAGGAGGGACAAATTTTAGAATTCAAAAACAATAATAATGCATCTGTTCTTCAAGAAGGCAGTCATACTTTCTCAATGGATTCCACCCGTTTTTTTCTCGATGACAAACCTTTTCAGATCATTTCAGGTGAAATGCACTATTCCCGTATTCCAAAAGAATACTGGCGACACCGCATTCAGATGGCAAAGGCAATGGGATGTAATACCATTGCTACCTATGTTTTCTGGAACTACCACGAAACCGAAGAGGGAAAGTTTGATTTTGAATCAGAGAACCGTGACCTGATACGCTTTATTGAAATTGTTCAGGAAGAGGGTATGTGGCTTCTGTTCCGGCCGGGACCCTATAGTTGCGGAGAGTGGGATCTGGGTGGAATACCCCCCTATCTGCTGAGTACTCCGGATATCAAGCTGCGATGCATGGACAGAAGATATATGCTGGCAGTAGAGAGGTATATAGAAGTAATGTCAGAGAAAATCCGTCCGCATTTAATTACTCAGGGTGGACCTATCATATTGTTGCAAATAGAAAATGAATATGGGAGTTATGGAAACGACAGGGAGTATATGAAGAGACTGAAAGAGTTGTGGTTGGAAAGCGGGATAGATGTACCCTATTATACTTCCGATGGTGCAACAGCTTATAGACCGCAAGGGGATTACGGAGAGAGTTACCTTAAATGGGATGACACTGATGAATTGGGAGTTCTATCCACTACCCATGGATTCAGTTTATATCAACAACCTGGATCAGGCGGAAACGGAAAACAGACCCGGTTCATTTTTCAAAGGTACCTTCTCCCTTAACGAAGTCGCTGACACCTACATCGATATGTCAGATTACAAAAAGGGAGTGGTATGGATGAATGGCCATAATCTGGGAAGATACTGGGAGATCGGGCCACAGTACCGTTTATACTGTCCCGCCTCCTGGCTGAAGAAAGGAGAAAATGAAATCATTGTATTTGATTTACATCAACTGGAGACCATGCCCATTATAGGTGTGAAGGAACTATATTGACGCAACACACCATGAACCATATGAAAATCTTTCATTGTATGATTCTTCTCTTTGCGGGGAGTGCACTGTGGGCACAAACATCCTGGGAAAATCCCATCCGGAAAGAGGGGCGGTTGGGTTCCCCCCTGGTAGAAACCTCTCCCTTTGTTTTTAATGAGCGGTTGTACCTGCTGGAGAACAATCAGCACTTCTGGGACATACCGGGTGCAAAGCCGGGGGAGCATTTCCATGATGACGAAATTCGTATCAGGGATGTTGCACTGGACAAAATAGTTTCGGTCCCTTTGAAGAATCACGGATTTGGAACGGTATTAACCTGGGATGACTGTGTATATGTGTTTGCCGGAAACTATGGAGAGGGAAAGCCGTGGCGGCAAATCACAGAGATCACCATGACCAGTTCCAAAGATTTGAAAGAATGGACAAAACCCCAAACAGTCCTTCGAACATCCGGTGATGAATATTTTTGGAATACAGCTGTTTGCAGGGGAAAAGAGAGGTTCATTCTGTTGTACGAAACCAATGATGCCCGCTGGCCGCCATTTACTTTCAGGTATTTGGAATCAACAGACCTGATTCATTGGGAAGAGGTACCAGGGGCTCTCTACGGTACGGGGAAATATGTGGGAGGTCCTGCTTTGTACTTTGAAGGTGGCTGGTATTATACGCTGTATCTGGAGTCTCTCAGAAATGGGTATGAAACCCGGATTACACGCTCCAGGGATTTGAAACAATGGGAAGATGCTCAGGAAGAGAGGCCCTTTATCACCTTTGATTCTACTCATCAGAACATTCCGCTGATCGCTCCGTCCATTGGTGAGAGCAATGCGTCTGATGTGGAATTATGTTACCATAACGGGAAAACCATTCTTTACTTTACCGGCAGCGATCAGACCACCGCAGGAGACCTGCAACGGGCAACTTACCCAGGGACGCCCCGGCAGTTGTTTGAGTATTTCTTTGCAGATTTACAATAAAACACAACAGAGGTTAGTCAATTACCAGCTCCAGCCTTCACGATAGGTGTGCTTAATCATCTCAGCGGTAAACTCCAGGGCATTTACTTCCTTATGATCTGTTGTAGAGGTGATCAATTGTAATGTCTCTTCAGTACCAATGTTTTTAAACTCCATCTTCTTCCCATCCCATTTCAGTTCGCGTCTTAAACCCTGCAGCCGGATGGCCAGGTTCCCCATTAAAACCATCTCAGTAAAGGGCCCTGCAAACTCAAAGTTCGAGCATGCCTCTTTTCTTGAATCTTTATCCTCTTTGCAGGCACGAACCCAATCCATCTCATGACGGCCACCTCCCAGTTCATGATCGGGAACTCTTTCAATGGTTTCCGGCGGAGTTTGATATCCGTCCAGCAGTACCTTGTAACCACCACCATAAATACCGGTAATGATCTTACCTTTTGACCCCATATATAAATTTACATGTTGCAGATCGATTCCTTCCGGCAAATCGGGTGTACGTGAAGGTGTAAGTCCGCCATCCTGCCAGACCAATTTTAGTTCGGGCATGGCGCAATAGGGAAGATTCTCCCGGGCTGGGAAAGCATATTCAACCCTCGATGCCTGCGGGGCACTCTCCGTGTTCACCATGGTGGAGGTGGACTGTATCCTTGAGGGATATTTCAGGTTTAATGCATAGAAAGGAACATCCAGCACATGACATCCCATATCGCCCAGGGCACCAGTACCAAAGTCCCACCAGGCGCGCCAGCTAAACGGGTGGTATGCTTCATTATAGGGACGGTAGGGTGCCGTTCCCAGAAAGAGATCCCAGTCCAGGTTCTTAGGGATTTGGTGTTCCTCTGCCGGACGATATATCCCCTGTGGCCAGATGGGACGGTTGGTGGATGCATGCACCTCGTAAACATCGCCAATTACTCCGGCATGAATTAACTCGGTAACTTCCCTGACCTGGTCGTTTGAATGGCCTTCATTTCCCATCTGGGTGGCCACCTGGTATTTTCGTGCGGCTTCAGTTAACTGCCGGGCTTCCCAAACCGTATGTGTCAATGGTTTTTGGCAATAGACATGTTTTCCCAGCTGCATGGCCATCATCGCCTGGATCGCATGGGTATGGTCGGGAGTGGCAATTACAACCGCATCAATATCCTTTTGCTTTTCAAGCATTTTACGGAAATCCTTCCATTTCCTGGCTTTTGGAAATTCGTCAAAAACCGGTTTGGCAAAATCCCAGTCCACATCGCACAGTGCCACAATATTTTGCCCGGCCATATTTCTAAGATTATGAACCCCTTTTCCACCAATTCCAATACCTGCAATATTCAGTTTATCACTGGGGGCAATGTGTCCCAATCCGGCAACAGCCTGGCTGGGAATAATTGAAAATCCGGCAACCGCGGTAGCAGTGGTTCCTACAAAAGCTCTTCTGGAAATAGGGAGGTTCTTGTCCATGATTTAGTTTTTTGGTTTCTCTTTTAGCATCATGCAATATATATTGTCCATTAGAAACAAACAACAATATCCATTATTAATGGACGATATTGTGTACTGACTGTCTGAAGAAGCAAAAAATAGTTTGAGTTAATAGTATATATTCTCAAAGCCTTTCGGGCACTCATTATCCCTTCTTAAGACTCCACCACCTGTCGAATTTGGATATAGATTCACTCAATATGCCGGATATTCTGCTACAATAATAGTTTTGGTTTATTTGTTAAAATGTAATTAATTGTAATGGATTATTTCTAAACCAAATCCGAATTGCCAAAGGAAAATAGAAATCCCGATAAGCAACTGGTGAAATCCCTGAGAAAGGGTGATGTTTTCGCCTATAATGAACTATTTCATAAGTATAGCCAGAAGGTTTATAATTTCTCAATTAAACATCTTGAGAACGAGGAAGATGTAAAGGATCTTATTCAGGAGATCTTTATGAAAATATGGGATAAGAGAAAGGAGATCAATGAAAATAAGTCATTCAACGGCTTCTTGTTTACTATAACCTTGAATTCAATTCGGGATTACTTCAGGAAGAAGGTTATAAACAGGAAACTAATAAATAAGTGGCTTGAAGAAACAGAGTCCTACTCGGATTCAACTATGCAGTCGATCGAATTCAAAAGCTTTGAAAAAGTTGTTGGCACAATGGTTGAACAACTCCCCCAAAAGCGCCAGATGGTGTTCAGATTAAGCAGGATAGAGGGACTGAGCAATGATGAGATCGCCAAAAAAATGAATATTCAAAAGAAGACCGTTGAAAATCATTTGAATCTGGCATTGAGGTATTTGCGCGAAAAACTTCAGGAGGAGCATTCTTTCCTGGTGATTCTATTCTTTGTATTGTTCTACTAGCAGATTTCACGAAAATATATTTCAAAGTAACTCCATTATGAAAGTAAATTGGGTGTAAACTCTGTTTGCTGCGTATTAATAATAGGATTAAGATTTTTATAGAGTGTAGTTTTAGGTTAGTTTGATAATGCAGTTGTGAAAAGGGAGCGGATCGCATACAACGCTTCCTTTTCGCTCTACGTATTAAGGGTTTTATGAAGCAAAATATGAGTGATAAAGCGTGTGATAAGAACCTGATCAGGAAGTATTATCAGAACAAGTGTTCAGCTGAAGAGAAAAGATTTGTTGAACAATGTTTTTTTGATATGAAATATGCCAGGAAGGTAACAGAAGGAGCCAGGCTAGAGTGGGAAGAGATAAGTGATGAAGGAGACAAGAAAGGATTCCTCACAGATATCCTTTGCAAAATTCACTACAATATTCGCCTGGAAGAATTCCGGCAGTTAAAAGAGAGAAGATGGTTATCCGCTACAAAATCAATATTCTTTAAAACTTCTGCTGCTGTTTTAATCCCGCTTCTACTCTTCAATATATGGCTATGGCAGGGGCAAAACAGTTTTTCGGACAGCAAAACTATTTTCACAGAAATTCATGCACCTTTTGGTTCCAGGGTGCAGTTTGATCTTCCGGATGGTTCATCCGGATGGTTAAACAGCGGGAGTTCGTTAAAATTTCCCATAGAGTTTGCAGGCAATGAACGCAAAGTGATTCTCAACGGTGAAGGTTACTTTAACGTAATCAGGGATCCGAAAAAGAGCTTCATTGTTTCCACAGATCATTACCAGGTAAGAGCTCTGGGAACATCCTTTAATGTGATGTCATATTCTGATCTTGATGCCTTTGAAGAGGTGACGCTGGAAAGCGGGAAGGTGAGGATTGAGAAAAAAATGCAGGACGGCTCCTTCATAAGGGTCCTGGATTTGAAGCCCGGTCAGCATGCCCAGATGGATCATACTTCTAATTCTATAGAGATCACTGATAATGAATCTGCAAAATATACAGCATGGAAAGAGGGTAAATTGATTTTCAGAAATGATCCATTGGAGCGTGTGATCAGGAATCTTGAAAGAAATTTCAATGTTGAGATTGAGGTGGAAGATGAGCAATTATTCAAATATCATTTCCACGCAACTTTTGAAGAGGAAACAATGTTTGAAACGCTGAGACTGCTAAAACTAAGTTCAGCAATTGATTATAAAATACTTGCACGTGAAAAGAATAATGACGGAAGCTATAAAAAACGTAAGATAATCCTACTTCAAAAAACTAAACAATAACCTAAAAACTAATTGCCTATGAAAAGAAAAGCAGGAAAGTAATGTCGGTTACCTTCCTGCTGACCAAGCAGATTAAAATCTAACAAAACTGTCATGTTCAATTTAACCTACTAAAATCATGTAAAATTATGAAAAAAAAGCACTTACTGAAAGCTGACATTTTTTATAATGGCTTTTATATTAAAATATTCAGGATTATGAGGATATCCGCTTTTCTACTGTTCATTGGCTTACTTCAGATTTTTGCCAGTGATTCCTACTCTCAGACAACCAGGCTCTCATTGTCGATGAGCGATGCAACAGTTCAACAGGTTTTGGAAGAAATTGAAGCTCAAAGTGAGTTTTTTATCCTGTTTAACCACCAGCTGGTTGATGTAAATCGCAAAGTCAATATTGATGTATCAAACAAAAGGATCAATGGCATCCTCGCAGCACTGTTTAACGATACTGATATTGAACACTTTGTTATGGGTCGTCAGATCATTCTATCCCCTAAAGATATTCTTGATGAAGGTGTTGCTAAGAAACAGCAAGCCCAGGATGGCATTGAAGTGAAGGGGACAATTGTTGACAGCGACGGAAATCCCATTCCCGGAGTAAATATTATTATCAAAGGGACAACACAGGGAGCAGTATCTGATGCAGATGGTAAATACACAATCAATGTGGATGATCCCAATATAACACTGGTATTCTCGTTTATTGGAATGCTTACACAGGAAGTCCCGGTTGGTAACCAAACCGAAATCAACATCACAATGGCCCAGGATGCTATTGGACTGGGAGAAGTAGTGGCCATTGGATATGGAACACGCGAGAAACAAGCCATGACCGGTAGTGTTGCAACTGTGGAATCGGATAAACTGACCTTACAATCCACAGGTAGTGTTTCCCAGGCATTACAAGGTATGGCACCGGGAGTGACTGTGACCAACTCCAACCGTCCGGGAAGCGACGCAAAAATCAGGATCAGGGGTTTGGGAACCATTAATAATAATACACCTTTATGGGTGATCGACGGAGTGTTCGCCACCGGAGGAATAAATCAATTGAGCCCTTCCGAGATAGAATCCATTACGGTCCTGAAGGATGCGGCATCAACAGCCATATATGGTGCAAGAGGAGCAAATGGTGTTATTCTGGTAACTACATTAAAAGGTAAAAGAAACCAGGCAACAAAAGTAGATTTAAATGTCCGGGTTGGTACCATGAGAAATAACCAGCAATATGATATGCTTGATGTGGATGAGTTTGGCGAAATGCTTTGGCTGGAATACAAAAATTCCGGGATTGAGCCAAATCATCCTCTATATGGAAGCGGCCCGGAACCGGTTGTACCCCGGTATCTGATTCCTACCGGGACTAGCGAGGCAGATTTATCGTTGTATGATGTTTGGACATATCCTATTACTGAGGCAAATGCCGAAGGAACAGATTGGTATAACGAAATCTATAATCCGGGCACAACCCAGGAATATACACTTTCGGTTACAGGTGGCTCTGATAACAGTAATTATGGCTTTGGATTTGGTTACCTCGATGAAGATGGAATGGTCAAACAAACAGGTTATGAACGCTACAATTTTCGTTCAAACCTGGCCATCAATGTGAATGAATGGCTGGAAGTGGGTGAAAATTTCGGAATGAGCCATACCAATCACTGGGGATTCCAAGCAGAAGGTGGTGAAAATGACGCGTTTGGACAGCTTCTTCAATTAACTGCTATTACACCCGTATATGATGTAATGGGAAACTGGGCACCGGCTTCGAGGATTACAGGAGTGACAGCCCAGAACAATCCCGTTGCCGAACTGGATCGGGGAAAAGATATCACAAGGAAGAACCTTGGGCTAATTGGAAATGCATATGCGAAAGCAACGATATTCAGAGGACTGGAATTTAAGACTCTGCTCGGAATCAACTTTGGAAATTATGCGCAAAGAACACCACTTGAGGCAAATCCGGAAAGCTATATGGCCCGTGCAGATCATATGCTTACCGAGTATTCAAGAGTTCTGAGGCAGTTGAACTGGTCCAATACGCTCAATTATGTAACAACCATTAATGAGAAACATACTTTGGATCTGTTATTAGGTACCGAAGCCATTACCAATACGGTTAACTACTTCGGTGCAACCCGTACTAAATATCTGTTCACCACTGAAGATTTCTATGTGCTCAGTGCCGGAGAAGGCGAGATGAGTAATTATGGCTCAGCCACTGACTGGGCAACCATGTCCTATTTTGGTCGTTTGCATTACGAGCTGAGTAACAAATACCTGGTTGATGCAACTGTCCGTCACGATGGTTCATCGCGTTTCGGTAAAGAAAACCGCTGGGGGACCTTCCCTGCATTTGCTCTGGGATGGAGGCTTTCAAACGAGGATTTTATGAGTTCCACAGGCAACTGGTTAAATTACCTTAAGATACGTGCCAGTTGGGGACAGTCGGGTAACGACCAGATTGGGAATTATAACGGGTTTACAACCTACATATCCGATCGGAATCGTTCTTTCTATCCAATAACCGGCTCAAATAATGAAATCGTTTCAGGGTATGAATCATATTCTTTTGGTAATCCGGAAGCCAAATGGGAAACCACCACTACTATAAATTTTGGCTTTGATGCAGCACTATTTAGTTTTATTGACTTCGGCGCAGATATATGGCAAAGAAACACAGTAGATATGCTTTACCCTAAAGCTGTACCACTTGTTTATGG
>JBDLIX010000143.1:0-13963 GCA_039714655.1 Bacteroidota bacterium | reverse complement strand
CCATGAGGGTGAGAATGACGATGGTGAGCTTTTGCGACATTTCTTGCGGACAGATCAGCCTACTGAAAAACTATGGTTCTCATTCGATTACGGCGATGCTCATTTTATCTCTCTGGACTACCGGTATCCTGACAACAAGGAGATGACAAAGTGGTTTATTCGGGATATCTCCTCTTCAGATGCCCGTTGGAAATTTGTTTACTTTCACCGCCCGGCTTACAACCTTGGCGGACATCGTTCTACCTGGGGACGCAGTATATGGCCGGATCTGTTTAGTGAATACCAGGTTGATATCGTATTTGCAGGCCATTCCCATCTATATGAACGATTTTTCCCCATGCAGAAACAGCATGTGTCCGGCAGCTGGCCGGTTACTTACATCACAACCGGTGGTGCTGGCGCTGGTTTGTATGAGGTGATGCAGCACACATCTCTGGCGGTTGCAGAGTCGGTAAACCACTTTGTTAATGTCGACATTTCCGGTGATACACTCAACCTCAAAGCGGTTCGCAATGACAATTCCCTTTTGGATGAATTTACCATCATTAAGAAAGGGGCCGGACACACCCCTGCTTATAACGCACTGGTACAGTCACAGGAGAGAGTCGATCTTCTAACAAGCCTGACCAACTCCATCTCTCTTGCAATGAATTATGTGCCTCTCGCAAGGTTTGGGGCTCCACATGTAGTCACCCTGAAGTCGTGTGTGAATGAAGATATTCCATTTCGCATCGAGCTAACAGAGGATTCTGCTCAGGCATACAAGATGAATGCTTTCACCGGGATTCTGAAGGCGAAGGAAGAGACAGACGTTCCACTCGAGATTTACAGTAATACCAATTCAATAACCATTTCCAACTGGGGGGCAATGAGCCCCGAATTGAGATTAAAACTGATTTATACCTATGATTCAATAGAGGAAACAATTATGAGCGGTAAGATAAGATATCGGCCATCGGTGTATTGAGAACTTTTCATACACTTTTCCGGTCAATGGATCCTGGAAGAAAAATGATAGGTAGTAATGAAGGAAGGTTATTTATTTTGCTTTAAGATATAATAGCACGTCAGAAGTATCCAATGGAGACGTTAATGTCAACTTGCTTCCTCCATCAATGGATCCAGATTCTAAAATTTCTCCCTTTCCCGGATCAAACCATTCCACTTTAAAGGAGCCGGCAACGTTCTCAAGGTTTACAACAACTTGTTGACCCTCGGGAAGATAAATTAAGTATTCATTGCCCTTATCTGCAATACAGTATGTAGATGAAGCAAGATCAGGTTCCGGTTTCATTGAAATTAGATTCATGCGATTTGCAAACATAAGTGTATATCCCAGGCTCTTTCGTATGGGTTCAACCCAACCCGGTTCAAATTTCCCAGTCAGTACTTTGGTTTCATAGATATCCATGAATATGGGATTAAGTCCCCTGGTAAAACTCTTCCAAACCCAGGAGTGATTTCCCCCTATTCCCCAAAGGTGATCCGTATCTGTTATGATTACCTTAGAGCCATCAGATGGTGGTGGATTGTCACGGTAACCCCCTTCATGATTGGGAGAAATCCAGTCAGCCGGACTCTTCATCAGTACATCATTACTTCCGCCCTTATACTGAAAAGTCATTCCCACAGGATGTTGCTTTGCCAATTGTTTTTCATAGTCTTTAATAAATGTAATCATATAGTATTGCCATTCTGAGGAAGGCGGATGATTCTCATTGGAGATTTCATACAGTACATTGTCGAATTCGTTGACAACATCAATCACCTTTTTGATATATGTTTTTTGTATTGCTGTGATCTCTCTGTTTTCCAATGTGTGAATTTCAAGGCCGTTCCCATCATTGTTAGAATCTCCATTTATGCCATTTATATTATTGTCAGGGTGATAAGGATGGCTCTCGAATGCATTATGCGAGTACTGAAGCCCCCATCCTTCAAAAAGCATGATTGATACAAATATACCTTTATCCGCTGCCTGTTTTACCCTCAATTTTAAGCGGTCAAAATAAACCAGGTTAAATTGGTGCAGGTCAAATTTTGGTTTTCCGTCCAACGCCTGGCCAGGTCCGGTGCGTGCCCATGGATGAGGAGCTACCTGATATATATCTGCTTCATCGCTGATCCCGTGTGTATCCCAATTCAGAAGCTCCCAGGCCCAAAGACGAATGAAATTATGATTGTACTCCTTCAACCATTGAAGGTATTGTATAAAATCAAGTTTCTCCAGGGAGTCAGGCAGGCTCATATCCACAAGATTATTCCAGGTATGTGAACCGGTGAGATACACTGCACCTCCTTTGTCATCAGTAAAATATCTGGGATTTTCCTTGCTTACCCGCAAAGGTCCATGAAATAGTGCCTCTTGTTTTTGAGCGGGGAGACAACTGCTCAGAAGTAAGGTGAACAATCCAATTCCGACATAACTTAATAAATAATTCTTCATAAGAGCTCTCCTTTAACTATTTGATTAATTAATAGGTGCACTGCAAGGCTTCATCTGCAAAGGCTTTTAACAGGTTAATATCCGCATCAAAAAAGTGGTCGGAAGGTGCAAGGATAAATCCTCCGCCATCGCCTGCCTCATTAAAACAGCGGCGGACTTCGTCCCTGGTCTCCTGCTCCGAACATCCTTTGAAAAAATGGAACTGGTCCAATCCCCCAATCATACAAACCTTATCCCCAATGCGCTGTTTAGCCTCTTTAAGATTCGCGTCTCCTCCCATATCAGGAGGGGTAAAGGTTTCCATGGCATCCGGATTCATGGAGGCAATCTCTTCCAGAATTGGCATCATACCACCACAGGTATGGTAAACAACCCGCTGACCAGCCTGATGTGCAGCTTCAATTAGTTCAGCATCATAGGGTGCCACAAATTCATTAAAAAAGTCCGGCGAAATAACCGTGGTTGAAGCATCCCCTCCACCCAATTCCAGCAGGTCATATTTTGCTCCCTTTAAGGATTGAATGTAGATTTTCTTCCGCTCTTTAAGGACGCTTAAAAATGTGTGTACCCATTCCGGATCTTCAAAAGCAGCCATAATCAGGTTTTCAATGCCATACAGACAAGCGGCGTCCTGCCAGCAGCCTGGCTGACCAAAGCCTTCGAATGCAGTAATATGACCCCTGATTAATCCCCTGTCACCAAATTCATCAGCCGCACTGTTTATCTCCTCTACATCACATTGCGGATAAGTCATATATTTAGATATCACATCAATATCTGATTTCTCCTTTACCAGATGTTCGGCCAGCCATGTAGTGTGCTCATTGGACTGCAGCACCATCGACAGGGTTTTCTCCGGTGTAATGATGTTAAAACGTTTAGTTTCGTATTGGGGATCTGCAATGGATTCAAGCTTTATGCGCCAATTGTCAGAACAGACTCTGCGTGCTTCAAGAAACCCCATTTCAGTATGTTCCGGATCAAAATACTCCCCCTTATCCGGGGAATAGTTATATGCCATTACCCAGTGAATGGGATCGATCCCAAAAAGCTCAAAAAAATCCTGATTGGAAATACCATTCATGCAATTCTCCAGAAAGGAGGGCATAATATGATGCGTGGTAAAGGGCATCCTGTCTGCCTTTCCACCCTCCAGTGTCTTAATAAAACGCTCTTTTGAATTCACGGCGCTGTTATCTGCTCTAAGTAATAGTTGATTTTAGATCTTTCACCACAATATCTCCGTCCCGGTAACCGGGACGAGCCCAGCTCAAGGCATGGGGTCCGGCACAGGATGCCAACCTCTGTTCCAGTTCATCACGTTCCAGGGCTGCGACAGGATCTTCAACGTATTCCTGAGCTATCTGTATGTTTTCCTGAAGCGTTTCAATACCCCAGTGTCCAACAGATGCACTGGCAACGCCTGGTTGTGTCCAGGCATATTTAAGAAGTTCTTTGGGTGTTGCAGACTCTCCGACAATATCCCTCATTACCTTCATGGCAAGAATACCTGTATTCTTTTTCCTGGCCACCGGAAGGATCGTTTCTGCAAAACCACCATATTTGGTTGCATTCATGGTGACCAGCGCAACATCAAAATCCAGTTTCTCCAGCATATCCCTTCCATGCTCTGCATCATTCATACAAGAAAAACCGATATATTTCACCATACCCGACTCCTTGAAGGAACACATGGTGTTAAAGAGACCTTTCTCAATTTCTGAAATATTATCTTCGGCCGTTATACCATGAATCAAAAGCAGGTCCAAATGACCTGTTTTGAAGTTTTTCAAACTACTTTCCAGGGATTTTTTTGCTTCTTCAGGATCACGGGATGAAAGTTTTGTAGACAAAATCAGCTGATCCCGGTAGGCTGATAATACCTGTCCAAATCGCTGTTCGCTACTGTCCAGAGACTTCCCATCGCCGGTTTCCCAAAATTCAGAGGCTATATAACTGGGGGCTGTTTCGAATAGATTTATTCCCCCTTCAACAGCTGTTTCAAGAAGCTTTTCCCAATCCCCATCATTGTTCTGTAAAAACTGTGATCCCCCTCCAAAGGCCAGAATAGATACCTCAAGTCCGGTATTCCCCAGCGTTCGACGAGGAATTTTATACTTTGCTCCATTCTTTGCAGAAGAGGTTGAACATGAATGCAATAACCCTGAGGCAGATACAAGTGCAGTAGCTTTGGCGGAATCAGCTATAAATTTTCTTCTGGACAGGTGGTTTTGTTTTTTCATTGGAATCTCTTTAGAAAGTTGTTTTCAAAGGGTAATTCATATTATTTTCTTTCCCAAGCTGTTGCAAGACTTTGTAGGACCACTGGTAAGAGTCCGGAACTTCTCCCTGGAAATTAATTATTGCAGGCATCAGTAATGCCGGTAACTGATACAGGTCTGTAATTCGCAGGCTATTCAGCATTTCAATGGCAGCACCCCGTCCATCAGGTTGATTGGGACTGTCCTGGCTAGCAGGTGGATCTTTTAAGACCAGGGTATGACAGTTGCCATCGAGCAGTGCAGCATACATGGCAACCACCGTCATTTCATCTCTTGCGGCAATCCCGATTTTCCCGGGATCAACCCCATCCAATGTGCGACAGAAATCAATGGATCGCAGCACATCATAAACCTGCATGGATGCGATGGTCCTGCCGGTCCATGCTGATGCCCGCCGCACATGCCATTGTAAAGATGGATCCCATCCGTTTTCTCCCACACCTCTCACTTCAAGATAGGCGATGTTCCACTCCTCTTCCAAACCGGAAACAGAGCTTTCCGATTCCCAACGATCCTCATCGTAATTGCGTAATACGATCATCAGGGGCTTTCTGTTATCGGGATCATTCCTCCAGCGGATATCGACTTTCAACCGCCACTCCTCCTCTGAAGTGAAGCTATGAATATTCCAGCCAAACTTTGCCCCGTCAAGGGAGCGGAACTCAAGCCTGGAATCGAATGGTACTTCAACCTTGGGAAATGCACCAAAAGTCCTGCTGTTCAGAAACTGTTTAACCGAGTCCCTATAGGATTCCAGATCCTGCTCATTTGAAATAGCGGGATCTTCATGCAATTTCACAAAAGAATCCTGAATGGTGGTGGTCCTGTCATCTGAGGGTATGCCGTCTGTGTACACCCTCAGTTCATCATCAGTGAGCAGATTTTCAGCTGATTCATCAATGTCTCCTGTCTCTTCAGGTGGTACCCGCTCACCCATAAGGTGTTCAATAAAAAAAGAGTGGATTTCTTGTCGCGATATTTTATGATAGGAGTGACCTCCCGGAGATTCCACAAGTCCGAGATTTTCAGGTACACCATACAGGTCATACATTTTTTTAGTATCGTTATATAGCTCCCGAACCGATTCAATGGTATTGAGGCCATCACGATCGGCCTGTGCAATCAGAAGGGGTCGTGGGGCGATCAATGCCCCAATGTCCTGAAAATCTATCTGGTATGTATTTATGGGCATCATGCAGTCACAATGACCATCAACGGTACGGGTAGTTATTTGAGCCTTCAGGGTACTTGCTCCGCATACCGGAGATGCTGCCTTCACACGGGGATCTGCGGCAGCAATATACCAGCTTTGCGATCCGCCCCCTGAAAGACCGGTTACTCCCAGCTTCTCAGGGTCGACTTCGGGCCTTTCCGACAGGAGATCAAGTCCGCGTATGGCATTCCATAATTCCACTCCACCGGGATTATAGCCTCTGCTGTACAACTGGAACCAGCCTCTGGCATAGCATCCATGATGCTCACCCCTGACCTCCCCCATCTGGATTGTTTCAATGATCAGGCAGACAAAACCCAGTTCGGCAAATTTTCTTGGATAGGGCTGATACCTGACCTTCTGGGTAATAGAGTGGCCGCAGAGATAAAGTATGGCCGGTCCGGGTTCTTCCATACCATCGGGGATGTAAAGATTTGCCGGAACATACAGCCCTGGCAGCGATTCATAATAGAGTTTCTCTATGCGAAATCCATCTTCCTGTATGGTACCTGTGTGCCGGATATTCAGATCGGACCTTTTACCATCAACCGGCATATCCTGAATACCCATCATCTCTATAAATTCATTATAACGCTGAGCCCTCTGATCTTCCCATTCCTTCAATGAGTTTATATCCGACAGCGCATTATCTGTAATTTCTGCTGCCACAGTCGAAAGGTAAGTGCGGATATTATTGGAAGCAACACTATTGTTCGCATCAATTTCCGGACTCCGGTTGTTACAGGATGAAAAGGCGAGAAGTATAATCCAAAAAGAGGCAGGAAGCATGATGTTTTTCATAATATAATGTTAGATGTGAATTGGCGCTATGAAAGATAAAGAAAACAGCCCATAAAGGTTACCTCTATGAGCTGTTTTCTATAATTCCAATTACTTAAGCTAACTTACATATAAAATCACTTAGATTTTGACTATTGTATGTATGGTGCATCCTGCTCGGGAACCGGATCCGGGTGCTCATGCGGAGCAAGGGGATTGGCATCCCACCATACTTTTACAAGCATTCTGTCGCTACCGCCAATCCGTGCCAGGGCCTCGTTATAACTATCCTCGTTTAATACCTGTTCGCTATCAGGCCACATATACCTTCTGGGTGAAACACCCATCAAGTCATCTCCGTCATCTCCCACCTGAACTCTCGGATATCCTGTTCTTCTCCACTCACACCATGCTTCGTAGGTCTGGACAGGATAGAATCCGGCGATTTTCTGGTTCATGATCATCTCCAGTTGTTCTTCATTATCACCTGTAAGGGTCATCACTGTAGCGCTGTCAACAAAGGCATCAACCTCTTCCTGGGTGATGGTGTGGAAGTCTGCATATTCAGTCACCTGTTCAGGAGTCCACTCTGGCTTGTACAGTGCAAACATATCCGTTAATTGTCCTGAAGTTTGATCAAACCAATTCACTGACCAGTTCAAAGCTGCTGTGACTCCTTTCTCATAAAAACCCTGTGCATCGGCTGGCGAGCCTTTGATATTAAACAAAGCCGCTTCTGCAAGTGCAAAATAGACCTCTTGAGAACATATCACAGTCATTGGCCAGACAGGTGCATACATCAGTAAAGACCAGCGTGAGGTAGACTCGCCCCCCCAGGGATATTTTTGTTCAACAGGTACAAACCCCAGTAAAGTATGTCCGCGATAACCAAAGAAATCATATTGTTCATAACCAGGAGTGCCTGGCCAGATAGCTTCTGCTGTATCTGCATATACTTTCAGTCGTGGGTCAAAATTATCCTGCCAGATATCCACAATAGTTTTAGCAGGCATACGTTTCGTCAGACTGGAACCCTGGGTATATAAGCCACTGTAAGTAGCTCTGAAATTTGGATTGGTATTATCAATCACATCATAGGCGGTCATGATGAAAGCATTATCAGCCGGATCTGTAATCAGATTTGATTCATTCAGGTCGGTCATATTGGCTGTAGCCATGGCTGGATCCACATAACGGACGCGCAGGGCCAGACGCAGTCTGATGGAGTTGGCCAGCTTTTCCCACTTAGCTATATCTCCGCCATACATCAGGTCGGCACCGCCAAAATTTTCTAAATCGGGATCCAGTTGAGCCACGGCCTCTTTTAACTCCTTAAACAGGTCTTCATAAATGCTTTGCTGGGTATCATAACGGGGTGAGTAAACAGCCTCTTCCTGGGGCAGGCATGATTCAAAATAGGGACAATCGCCATAAGCATCGGTAAGCCTGGCAAAAACCCAGACCTTCATGATCCTTCCTATGGCAATCATGGTAGCATTATCATTGGTGCCATTCTCGGCATCCCTGTTTTCCAATATTCTGATCATATCCGCCAGGTTCCTGGCATAGGTAGAGTAGGCCCTACTCCAGATACCTGTATTGGCAGTTTGCTGGAAGGGTCGGTTCGCATTTGAAACAGACATCCCGGGATAATTACCTACTGTGGAGGATCCACCATCAAGGCCAGTTACAATGGCCCGGTGCTGGACGTATGTAAGTAGCAGATCGGTGTTTAACACCTCTTCAGTAACGAGATTATTTCTAGTATTCAACTCGTCAAAGTCTTCTGTGCATGAATTGATCATCAGGATGACCAATGCCAGGACAGAAACGATTTTTATACTTATTAATGATTTCATATTTTTCTATTTATATGTTTCAATTAACTAATAAACTAGAAGGTTACTTTAAGATTAACCCCGAAAGTCCGCGTAGTAGGAATTGCCATGGATTCGATACCGGCGTAACCGGCGGAAGTGTTCGGTGCAGATTCGGGGGATATACCCATATCTTGCATGTGCTCTTCCAGGTAAAGCAGGTTCCTTCCAACCAGACTAAGTGTCAGGCCGGCAATGGGAGTCTTCTCGAGGAGAGATGGCTGGAATCTGTAGCTTATCATCACTTCCCTTAAACTGATATAACTTCCATCCAGAACAAACCAATCTGTGGGTCCGCCCCAGGCCCTGCTGGCCCAGTAGGTCTGACCGTCTACAGCCTTTGTGTTTTCTTCATAGCCTGTCACATTGCCTTCTCCATCAAGAATTTCCACAACGCCGTCAAGAACACCCACATAAGGTAACTGGTTGCCCTGGTCATCGGTATCCTGCGGCCTCCTGCCCTCTTCGGTAAACAGACCGGTACCTTTTGCCGTCATCTGGTATTTGCTGGAAGATGAAAGTTCTCCACCCTGGACAAAATCAATCAGGACATTCATAGAAAATCCCTTGAACCAGAAAGTATTGTTCAGTCCGCCGATCCAGTCGGGAGTGATATTACCAAGTACACTTACATTGGATTCCCTGGCATAAGCCCCGTTTGGATTTACCACATACCTGCCATCAGGAGATTGTTTAGTTGCATATCCAACAATCGTTCCATATGGCTCGCCCGGATTGGCATAAACATCATTGGGGTAGTTATCAGCTATGCGGTATCTTTCAATTCCCGGAGCCAATTCATCAACTATCGAAGTGTTCTTTGCATAGTTGAAGGAAATATCCCACCTGAAACCGTTGGTCATGTTAACCGGAGTGAGGTTCAATACCGCTTCTATCCCTTTGTTACTGACCTGACCGGCATTAATGATAACGGTGCTGTAGCCGCTGGTGGATGAAATGCTAATTGGCAGGATCTGGTTGGTTGTATGCCCGTTATAGTAGGTCACATCCAGACTCAACCTGTTTTGCAGAAACCTCAGGTCCGCCCCAATTTCCCACGATTCGCTTAACTCGTTTTTCAGGTCAAACAGAGGGATTGTACCGCTTTTTGAAGAAAATCCCTGTCCAAGGAAATTGGTTGTATATGAGCTATAACCAGCCTTGGTCATGTATGGATCAGAGTCATTACCAACCTGTGCCCAGGAGGCCCTGACCTTACCAAAACTCAATATTTTACTGTCCATATTAAAGGCATCAGAGAATACGAAACTAAGGCCTGCTGAAGGATAGAAGAATGAATAATTATCTTGTCCAAGCGCTGAAGACCAGTCGTTTCGACCTGTCACATCAAGGAACAGATAGTTCTTATATCCAAGTTGTCCCATAAAATAGACCGATTGCATCTCTTTTTCCCACAGGGAACTGCTTGGACGCAAATCTGCTGCATTGGAAACATTGTAAACGCCCTCAGCTCTGAGCTCCCTGGCATCCATATACTCACGGTCTCTTCTTTGTGTTAACAGAGAAGATCCGAGTGTCAATGATCCTGAAAAATCATCCGAAAGCTGCTTACTGGCTGTTAGCAGGAGATCGGCATTAATATCCCGACGATTTAACATTTCTGTGGTCATACGGCCTTTTGAATAGCCCCTATCCCCTACAGGCCAGATTTTTTTGCGGTATTCGGTATAAAAATCAGCCCCTACCCGGCCCATCAGGCTCAGCCAATCTGTAAATTGAGCTGTTGCAGATGCATATCCGAGCATGCGGTCCCTGTAGTCACTGTTTTTCAATTCATTAATAACATAATAAGGGTTTAATGTTACTCCTGGCCAGCGTCCGTATGTTCCGGTTTCTTCATAATACTCTTTCAGCCAGTCCATGGGGACATACCTTCCCATGGTTACAAAAGTCCTGTTCACATTATCCCGGCTCGATCCAAGGTTAGGCCTCATACTTCCGTCGGTGTGGATATAGTTGAATTTGGAATCGAAGGAGAGCCATTTGGATACTTTTGAAGAGGTTCTCAATGCGACATTGTACTTGTTAACTTTGTGGTTGGGCACAATACCTGTTTGGGAAACATTGCCAAATGAGAGCCTGCTGCTGGTCGTTTCTGTACTACCTGAGATAGCCACTGTATTTGAATTTGATACTCCGGTTTCATAGAATTCCCGGACATTGTCATTAGGTTGTGGCAACAGCACCATGGTCCGGGTATTTTTATTTTCGGGGTACTCGAACGGATTCACTATGGTTCTCCGGCCATCGAGGGGAGGTCCCCAGCTATCGCCGTGCCATGTGTCCATGGTCTCATAAAATTCCCCGTCAATCTCTACCATCGATCCGTATATGTTGGTTCCTTCATAACCGGTAGCATATTTATTCTGATAGGTAGGGATCAGGTTCACTTTATCAATCGAGAGATTGGAATTAACCTCTACAGTAACACCTTTGGTTTTCTTCCCGGACTTAGTTGTAATAATGATAACCCCGTTTGCACCTCTTGAACCGTAAAGCGCAGCAGCATTCGGTCCCTTCAGTACTGACATTGATTCAACATCTTCGGGGTTGATATCACCAATACCATCACCATAGTCGTTGTCGCCCCACATACCGCCGGAAGTTTTTCCCACGTTAATGATTGGAACACCATCGACTACGTACAGGGGCTGGTTGCTTCCTGTGATGGATGCGTTACCCCGAATGGTGACACTGGAAGATCCTCCCGTACCGGAAGAGGTTTTTGAAACTTGTACTCCGGCAACCTTTGCAGTAAGATATCCCGCAATGTTTAATTCCCGGGAAGAAGTTAATTGCTCTGAGTCAAGTTGCTGGACTGCAAATCCAAGTGCTTTTTCTTTCCGCTCGATACCCAGGGCGGTGACAACCACTTCTTCCAGATCCACAGCGGATATTGCCATCGCAACATCAATGATGGTCTGGTTGCCGATGGCAACGGTTTGAGCCTCCATCCCAATAAATAAAAACTCGAGAGATTGAGCACTGGCTGGAACGTTGATAGAGTATGTTCCGTTAGCACCGGTAATTGTACCAATGGTACTGCCCACTACAACTACGTTTACACCCGGCAGTGGTTCTCCATCTTCAGCGGATGTAACCGTACCTGTTATGGTACGGGTTTGAGCCATCACACTGCCAAGTAACGTAAGAAGTAAAATAATTGTTACAAGTAGATTCTTTTTCATGAAAATAGAATTAGAAGTGAATGTTTAGTTTATAGAGAAGAGTAAAAAGTTAAGTTTCCTAATCATAGAGCCACTATTAATAATTTTGCTTTGTTTTCATATCGTTACTTATATCGCTACTAAAGCTTATATTTCATTTTATTTGCAGTAAATATAATAAATATATTTTCATAAAATAAAATAATAGGCTTTCAAAAGCGGATAAAATAGCGTTTTGAAAATATAAATGAAGAGATTAGTTTCAATAGTACACGCTTTTCTTGTCAAATGCATGTACTGACTCAGAATCAGTCAGGTTTCGAATACCTTAAGAAAGCTTCCAGAAAATAATAATCCGCGTACACCAGCGGGACATCGATCTCAACTCCATGGGGGATACTGCCAACACTGTGATTCAGGATAAAATACCTGTTCTTTCCTTCAAGCGCGAGATATCTGGGAGAAGCCAGTGAATTTAGAATTTTAACAGCAACTTCAAAGTATTTATCCTTGTTGTTTATTTCAGAATATTTACTCAATTCAAACAGAGCTGAACTGGTGATTGCTGCTGCTGAGGCATCCCGGGGGATCTCATCAAATTTTGATGGATCATAGTCCCACTCGGGTTTGAGTCCGGGATCAACCACATTATAATCCCAGTAGGGGACCATCTCCTCAGGCATGTTGGGATGGTCTATTATATAATCCGCAATATGTTCGGCAAATTTGAGATATTCGGTGTTCCGGGTGTAGCGATAACAGGTCACAAAACCATACAAACCCCAGGCCTGTCCTCTGGCCCAGGATGATTCATCAACGAAGCCCTGACATGTAGCCCTATCCAGTACTTCTCCTGTAATGGTGTCATAATCAACAACATGGTATGGAGAGTAATCATCCCTGTAATGATTTTTCATGGTTGTCTGGGCATGCATAATGGCAATTTCTTCATAACGTTTTTCACCGCTAAGCCTGCTGGCTTCAAATAACAATTCCAGATTCATCATGTTATCGATGATAACCGGGAAGTACCAGACTGTTGAGCCATCCCATGCTTCCCGGAAATCCCACGATTCAAGACTTTCTGCGGCAGGATTATATCTCTTAATGAGAGATTCTGCAGTCCGGATCAACACTTTCTTATAAGCTTCATTTCCCGTTAACCTCAATCCATTTCCATAACTGCAATTGATCATAAATCCTACATCATGATTCCCACCCCAATACTGTATGGTATCCAAAGCCTCTGTCCATTTCATGGCTTCTTCCTTCCATTGATCATCACAGGTTAATTCGTAGATATACCATAAATTACCTGCGAAAAACCCACTTGTCCAGCCATATATACTTGTGAATACCAAATCCCCCTTTTCATCAATCCTTCGGGGGACTTTTGTCAAGTCGTTGGATACATTCAGCGTATTTGAATACTGGTCCAGTATAAATTGCTTTTCATCCGCGGTTAAGATTGACTTCTCCTTATTGCAAGCAGGATAAAGGAAAGCTACTAGAAGAACAATACTCAATCTCGTACATTTTCTTATCATGATCTTCGGCTTCATTTTAACCAGCCTCCTTAAAGAAGATAGCTCTTTTTATACCATTCCATATACTCCAGCAGTTTCTCCCTGTAATCCTCCAGTCCCAGTAACTCCTCATCATAAATCAGATAACTCATATCGGCCCGGCGAAAGGCAAAGTGCCTGGCACGATCCTGCCGATGAAAAAATTCCTTCTCCTCCGTGGATAACCCCTTGGGAAACCTTGTTTTTTCCCATATGGCTACCAGTTCATCATACACCTTCTCTCTTTCCGAAAGGTTTGTGTCAATGATCCCAATTGCATTTTCCAGAGCTTCATAAGCTGCCTGGTGACTTAAAAACCGCTGGTTGTGTGCTTCCTTAATGGCCCTTTCCAGCTCCGATAGTGCCAGATAGGTATTACACGTATGGCTTACCAGCTCTGCTGTGGTTTTGTAAAGCTCCAGGTCATAACTGTTCTTAACACCTGCTTCCCGGTTGATTCGGATGATCTCCATGGCACGCTCCATGAGTTTGATCTGTTCATTGGATTCTTGGATTCGGGCTGCATACTCCCGGTTCCAGTATTCATCATATTCCAGGTTATCGCCACGCGGCAGGTCTGGGAGATGTGTCTTGCCTATATCACCGTAATGC
>JBDLIX010000142.1:0-13984 GCA_039714655.1 Bacteroidota bacterium | reverse complement strand
CTAAATTCATTGGAGAGGTTTTGCAATTCACACATCCCATTTTTATAGCATTTGGTACAGTCGGCATTGTGTTCCGACAGCAGCAATTCAATCACATGCTTTCTGGCTGCACGTACCTTCAGGGAATTGGTCAGGATCTGCATTCCTTCACTTACAGGCGTAGCACATGCTGCAAGAAGATTCCGCCCTCCCAGTTGTTCAACCACACATACCCGGCAATTCCCTGCTACACAAAGATCATCGTGATGACAAAGTGTAGGAATCCTGAAATTCTCCTTCTTAGCGGCTTCCAGAATAGTGGTTCCCTCAGGAACCTTCACCAGCATGCCGTTGATAGATAGACTTACCATGTTATCTTATTTAAACTGTTTTCCAATTAATAAATAATCTCTTCCTTAAAATTCTCTACGATGGAACCAAAGGCATTTCCAACAGATTGTCCCAATCCACATTTGGATGCCCTCTTCATGGTTTTGGCCAGTTTGACCAGTTCATCCAGGTACCTTGAATTTTTATCCCCCCGCTTCACTGCCTCAACACCTTTCAGCAGCTGCTGGCATCCTACCCGGCATGGGGTGCACTGTCCGCATGATTCCTCAGTAAAGAAGTCCAGGTAATTGTGCAGCACATTGTACATGGAACGTGTGGAGTTAAACAATTTCATGGACCCTCCGGTTGGAACACCTTCAAAACCAATGATGGTCTCTTCAAACCTCTTCCGGGGAACGCAGAATCCTGATGCGCCTCCTACCTGTACAGCCTTGGTATCGCCATCACCAAACTCTTCCACAAATTCGTTCACCGACATTCCAAGTTCCAGTTCAAAAATTCCTGATTTGGGTGTATCGCCTGATACGGAAAACACCTTTGATCCTCTCGAATCCTTTGTCCCAAGCTCTTTAAAGTGGGATGCTCCATACTTAATAATCATCACCGAATAAACCAGTGTTTCAACATTATTAATGGCAGTTGGTTTGCCAAATAAACCTTCTGTTGTAGGATATGGGGGTTTGTTGCGAGGTTCTCCACGCTTTCCTTCAATGGATTCAAATAGTGCACTCTCTTCGCCACAAATGTAGGCTCCACTTCCCAGGCGGACATGGATTCTGAAGTTGAGATTGAACTCATCCATCAGGGCATGAAATATATCCAGATGTTCGTTGAGTTTTGGGATCAGGAATTTATATTCACCCCTCAGGTAAACATACCCGTTTTTTGCTCCAACAGCCCTTGCAGCAACGGCCATTCCGCAAAATACCTTACCAGGTACCTGGTCCAGAATTTCACGGTCCTTAAAGGTTCCGGGTTCACCTTCGTCTGCATTGCAAATGATATATTTTACTGACTCCTTTTCCTTTGATGCAAATCTCCATTTCATCCCGGTAGGGAATCCGGCACCTCCCCTGCCTTTCAGATCTGATTCTAAAACCTCCTGACATATGGCATCGGGTTCCATTTTCATAACCTTCTCAAGGATCTCCTTACATTCGACCTTTTCGAAAATGAGATCTACCCTTTTTACATGTTTCTCCTTCATGTTATCAATGTTTTCTATGGCTAATTTTTGATATACTCACGCAGTATCTCTGTCACTTTCTCTGGCGTCAGTTCGGTGTATGGAGTGTCATTGATCAACATGGCAGGTGCTTTATGGCACCATCCTATACAATTGGTCTCCAGTAAACTGAATTTCCTGTTAGAAGAAGTCTCCCCCAGCTTAATCTTCAGGGTATCCTCAATGGTGGAAAGAATATCATGCTTCCCCTTCATTGCACACGAAATTGTTTTACATATCCTGATGATATATTTTCCCTTTACTTCCGTGTCTAGAAATGTGTAAAAGGTGGCCGTTCCAAATACATCGGCTGCCGAAATGTCCAATTCCCTGGCCACATCTACCATGTCCTGTTTAGAGAGAAATCGGTTCTGCACCACCAAATCCTGTAAAATGGGAAGTAGGCTCTCACGGCTTCTGCCATGCTTGTTGGCAAGTTCCCTAACTAGTTCATTTTCAATAATCATCTCCATGAGCTAACTGATATTATAGTGTATTTCACTGATTTAATGATCGTTATATGATCTTTGTTATTTGTTTCACAATTTTATACGACAAAAATAGAATTTTGTTGTGATTCGTATAACAATAAGTATAATCTTTTATCAATTTTTTGAAATACATATTTATTCTAAATAAATATAGCACGCTTTTTGCTGTTAAATAGCTCATTACATTATACCAGTATAAATAAGAAAACCGTTAAAAACAGAGTATAATCAGACTGTAATTTCATCTTTATGAAAAATAACTAAGTTTTTAGTTGGCTAACTAAATATTTAGTTTTATGTTTGTAGTGTCACTTGAACAGAACCATTGAAATATGACAACACTCACCAAAGCAGAAGAACAGGTAATGCAGATCCTCTGGGATGAAAAAGAGGGATTCGTGAAAGAGCTTCTTCTACGCTTCCCTGAACCAAAACCTGCATACAATACGGTTTCTACCATCATCAGGATTTTGGAAAAAAAGGGATTTGTGAATCACAGGAGCTTTGGAAAATCTCACCAGTACTACCCCATCGTCAGCAGAGACCAGTACAGAAATGAACGATTCTCTAACCTGATGAAAGACTATTTTAATAACTCCATGCAACAGGTACTCTCTCATTTCGGAAAAAGCGGCACCCTCAACATGAAGGAGGCCGATGAGATCATAAAAATGATGGAAGAACTCAAACAAAAAGCCGGAAGCGATGAATAACCTTTTCACATACCTGCTGGAGCTCAACATCTCCCTTGTGATCCTGTTTGTTGCTTACAAAATTTTCTTTGAGAAGGATAAGAATTTCATCGTACGGCGTATTTATCTGTTGGGAGTGATTGTACTTCCTTTCCTATTGCCCCTGATCCCCCAGGCAGCAAAGATGTCTGTGAGTGGGATCGCTCCAATCTCAATTGACCTCGAGGGGGTCACTGTATTTGGTTCTGGCGTTGCACAGGAAGTGACAAGTTCAATCTCATTTGGAAAGGTCATACTTATGGTATACCTGCTGATCCTTGCCTTGGGGATGATCAAACTCCTGATACAGCTGGCAAATATCATCCGGGCAGTTCGCATATCTGAACGAATGGAGATAAGCGGAACCTCCTTTCTCTCCAACTCGAAATTCCATGCCAGTTCATTCTTCGGATACATTTTTATCGATCCGGATTCTATTAAAAAAGACTCTTTTGCTCATATTCTGGAACATGAGAACATCCATAAAAAAGAGTGGCACTCCATCGACCGCATCCTGGTAGAACTACTGGTGATGATCAACTGGTTCAACCCGGTGGCCTGGATGTTTCGAACATCGGTGATCCAGAACCTGGAGTACCTGGCCGACTCGGCTGTACTCAGGAAGGGAACTGATCCTACAAAATACCAATTGTCTATATTAAATCAATATATAGGAAGCGCTTCAATTTCCAATCAATTTAGTAGTCAAATTAAAAATCGAATCAACATGCTAAACAAAGATTATAAATTGGGATCCCGGTGGAAACTTTTCCTGCTGGTCCCGCTGACATCTATTGCTTTCTTTTTTGTGGCCTGCACTGATAAAGATACAGGTCCAATGGTTGAAGAAGCTAATGAAAGTGAAATGATCATTGCCAATTCGAACTCCTCTGATGAGTTCGATGGAGAACTCTTCTTTATAGTGGAAGAAATGCCGTTTTTCGGAGAAGAAGGAGATCCCATAATGAATTTCCGGAGATACATAGCTCAGAATCTGATGTACCCCAAAGAAGCCGTAGAGCAGGGTGTCACCGGGAAAATATTTATCAGATTTGTGGTTACCGAGACAGGTGAAGTGGTCATTCCGGATGCTGAATTAATGGCTGACGTGGACCAGAAACCTCTGGATGAGGTAGTGGTGGCCTCCTATCGCACCCTTGAAGAAGATCAGGAAAAACCAGAGCAAAAGTATATCGATCAGCTCAAGGAGGAGGTAATCCGTGTAATTTCCTCTTCTCCCAAATGGACCCCCGGAAAACAGAGAGGAAAAGCAGTGAATGTTATGTATACCTTCCCGGTTACATTTGCACTGCAATAGTATTTGATTTATTGTGACCGCTGGAACAAACCGGCGGTCACTTCTTCTCTTCACAACATGAATTTGCTCCGTATCTCTTCAATTTTGGGACTGCTTATTTTGCTGTCTCTCCCCCCTGCCAAAGCCCAGGAGTCAGTCATTGATCTTTACTATTCAGGCAGCTATGATCAGGTGATCACTCATACCCGGGAATCCATTGTCTCCGGCGATACTACATTCAATACCTTCTATCTCAAAGCTCTTTCTGAAGTGCAATTAGGACGAACTGAAGATGCTATTCAAACCCTGAAAATTGCCACTTCGATATTTCCGGATGATGCCATGGTCAAAAGAATGCTGGCCGGACAATACTATGAAGCAGGCGATTATTCAAAGTCATGGCCGCTCTATTCAACCATGATTGAAAGGGACAGCACTGATGTCTCCTCCTGGCTGAAGCTGGCAGAAATAGCTTCTTTCAGGCAAAAATATAATGAAGCAGTGGAAGCCCTGGAGCAAGTGCTCCTCATAGATCCAAGCAACCTGAGCAGCCTGATGATGCTGGGTGATATTCTTAACAGACTAAATAACAGTGGGGCAGTTGTCTATTATGAACGTGCCTACTCTATTTATCCCGATAACCAGAAAGTTGCCTATGCGCTTGGAAACTGGTACACCCATGCCCAGAGAGCCTGGGAGACCATACCCATTTGCGAACACATCCTGGAAACTGACTCTTCAAGTATCAAATTTTGCAAACTCATGGGATATGCATACTACAAGATAGGTGATCCGGATCCGGCTATTCAGCATTTTGATGATGCCATAAGCTATGGGGATTCAACAGCATTTACCTTTAAGTTCAAAGGAATCAGTCATTACCTCTCCTTCGATTTTCCGGGTGCCATTGAATCGCTGCAATTCGCGTTAAAAAAGGACAGCATGGACGCAGAGGTGCATTTTTTCCTGGGGACCAGCATGGCAAATACCAAAGAGAAGAAGGAGGCAATGCATCATCTTGACAGGTCACTGGAACTCATGAATCCCGATCCGGCCATAGTCTCCCGCATCTATTCAGAGCAGGGAAATATCATGCGCCTTGAGATGGAACATGAAAAGGCTTATGAGCTTTATAGACTGGCATGGGAGGCCGATACCACCAACCCTATGGCGTTATATTATATGGCCTCCATTCTGGACAATAGTGTACACCGGTCAGAGGAAGCACTGGTCGACTATCAACGATTCCTTGATCAGTTGAACATGAAGCCTGAAGTAGTAAAACGGAATCAGCAAATCCCCTCCATTAAAACCATTGTGGAGGAGCGAATCGTAACCCTCAAAGAGGAACTTTTTTTCCTGGACCAGTAGAAGTTTTGTCCCTGCATCCACCTCTACATCCCTCAACACCCCGCCCTCTTTGCAAAGTCCATATTAAATCACAACATTTGTACAGATAAATCTTTGCTCAATGGAAATGCCTATCGTTCAACTTATCCAGGGAATGCTGGCACCAGGTTTGATGATCTCTGCCTGTGGGTTACTATTGCTGGGCATGAATAACAAATACAGCCTGGTTGTGAACCGCATCAGGCTTCTGACTGAAGAGAAACGAAAGATCTTCCATCAGGAGAACATTGATGAAATCGACAGCAACAGGTTGAACAATATTGAACTTCAGATCAGCCATCTTATTGGCCGAATTTCACTGGTAAGAAATGCTGTATTCAGTTACTCCCTTGGAGTGGCCCTGTTTATTGTCAGCTCAGTTTTGATTGGCATTACCATCAACACCCCAACGGTTACATTCGACTGGTTAATCGTCTCTTTCTTCTACGCCGGAATGTTTGCTGTTTTTGTTGGAATCATCTTTGCCGCCATTGAGGTATGGAAAGGATACCGCATTGTGAAGATCGAAATCTCCGAAGTACACAAAGCAGTGGATTAGTCTCCTAAAGCAGACCTGCACAAAAAGAAAAAGACCTGGCCAGGCTAAAGTAAGGTTGACAGGACTCTAATGAACCATTAATTCCTTCACAACATGCTGGGTTCCAATCCCGACTTTTAACAGGTATATCCCCTGTTTCCAACTATCTACAGGCAGTGAGATGTTATGTTCGGCAGGCATCAGAACACGGTTCTCTTCCATATGGACCTTCCTGCCGGAAGCATCATAGACTTCCAATGAAAAATCGCTTTGGGTATTGAGCACAAAACGGAGGTGTGCTTCATCCGATACCGGATTGGGGAACAACAGCAGATAATCAAACAGCTGAGGTTCATTTCCCGGCAAAGTTCCGGTACCTGTATATAGTGCTCCTTTGAGGGTTCTTCCCTGGGGATAAGCATTTCCATCATGGTCCGCCAGGTAGGAGGCCACCCAGTCTGGACGCTCCGGGTAAGCTTCATACCCTTGCCAAAAATACTCCTCCCACTGCTGATCGTCAACTCTTTTAAAATTTGAGGTCACCTCCTGGTGAAACGAAGAGACCGGTCCGGCAAAAGCCATATATTGTCCGGGATTGCATGGATTCTCTGCTAGAAATACACCCATGTTGATCATTCCATTTCCCACATGCAAAACATGGCCCACCACAGCTCCTCCAAAATCGGTTGGCTGTGTGTGTACATCTGCCACCGTAAAATCCCAGGTAAGTCCCTTTGCCACATCAAAAAAGAGATCGTTGTACCATCCGCTAATGGAGGGTCCGGAAGCCATGTACCCGTTAATCATGCTCTTCAGAAAAGTGATTTCCTCATCAGAAAGAGGGGTTCCTTCCAACTCCTTTCGGGCTATGGTTTCAAGTTTTCCCATGATCTCCGAATAACTTTGATAGTAATCTGTAATCTGATCTTTGCTCTCCACCAGTTCACCAGATAGAACATCACTGAAAAAATAAGATGCATTTTCCGCAAACCTCTTCAGGTTTCCGTAAAGCTCCGGGTAAGGCTCCACGTAGGTATAGGGATAGGAACACCCTGTACCCCCGGTATAGGATTGTTTTCCATAAAGAATGTTATCGTGCCTTAGCTGAGCCCAGGAAGTAAGCTGGGTATTTAGCTTTTCGTGATGCCAGGCGGTGGTCTGCATAAAATAGGGCAATTGGCTGGAAGTGGTCAAAGGGTTGAGACTCCGGATGGCATTGAGCCAGGTATTGTATAACGACTGCTCCCAGAAATCATCATCATATGTATCAATCAGATACTTTAATCCAGCCATATTGGAAGCATACTTATACTGATCCATTTCACCCTCCAGAAGGGCAAGGGCATCTTCATTCCCCAGGGCAGCCATGGCATCTAAAGGATCTGGAAGAGGTCTCCATATTTTCTCTCCGTTGTAAATGATCCTGTCAAACACCACTTCGCTGAAAACGTAAGAATCCACCAGAAATTTTTGGCCCAGCAATTTGAAAGAGACTGGCAGATTTCCCGGATCGGAAGAATAGGGATCCACAAAAAAGAAGTTGGACATTATCTTTTGTCCATAGTCGTCAGAGGCATTCAGGTTCTCTGTGAACATGTCGTATGTATCCTGTTCGAACAGCTCCTGATTTGTAGTGAGCAATTGGTCACTCAGTCCCTTCAATTCATCCGGGGTCATGTTATCATCCGGACCAACCATAAAGGAGATGATCTCCTCATGCCTGGTAAGGTTATCCAACTTTCCACAATTGTAAAGCACCTCGTTCAGCAACAAGGCACCAAGCTGCATCCTTCTTAACTCTTCATCCGTCCAGTTGGCCTCCCACGGATTTTCCGGTGGAGCAGTAAGAAGAAAATCAATTCTTCCCAGCCACATCATGGTTTTGAAATAGTTCTCCAGGGTAATTACTCCATCCCGGGTATAGATCTCCTTATTATAATGCCCCCGTGGGGTAAACTGACTGAAATCGAGCTTTCGTAATTTTGTCTCTGTGAATAGTGTCATGGAGGTCATCTGCTCCTCCTCAATAGCCGCCATTACCTCCAGGTATTTGTCCTCTGTATCATACTGCGGCAGGAACTCCTTATCCTCTGCCAGAGACAAAGCCACAGAAATATAAAGGTCCACATCTTTGATGATATCGGTATACCGGTCGTCTCCTGAGTAGTTATCCGCCAGGGTGGGTAAATGGCCATACATGGCATGCAGCAATTCCATTAAATTGGGTTCCAGGAACTGCCATTCGATGGTTTGCAGGATGGCATCGTAGGAGTTGTGAAGGGTGGACAATATAAAATCTGAACTGAGGAACAGGGGCAGATCACTGCTGTACAAACCGATAAAAGCACTGGCCCAGTCAAATGATTCCAGGCGCTCAGAAACCATAAAGAGATTCTGTTTAAGCAGGCTGTTTTCATCGGCTGTAAATTGGAATCTGCTGTTTAATGAATCGTACCACGGAATGGAAGAGAGTTCGGCCGGAAATTGTCTGCTGGAATAGTATGTAGTTTTTGGAGGGTGATCATTCAACAACTGTTGTGCTGTATAATCCTGATGCTGGTTCAGGAACTCCATATAGCTGTCGGGGGAAAAGGTGTTCTGAGCATCGATCTGGATGGTACAGATCATCAAAACCAATAATGTGAGGATATACCTGACTGGAGTTTTCATAACGTTGGAGTTAGGGATACAAGATACTTAAAACAAGTTGATTATCATTCATAAGACGCATTCGGTCAAGAAAGGGTTGCGCGCTGCGGTAATTCCGTAAAAAACTTTAATTTTGGTAGTAACTAAACCAACCATGCAAGAACTTCGTAAGTATTACCGCATCAAAGGCACCCCTGCTGAAATCTATGCCGCACTTACCAATCCATTTTCCATCACACTCTGGACAGGAAGTCAGGCCGAAATGAAAGAGGAGCCTGGAACAGAGTTTTCTCTCTTTGATGGAGATATTGAAGGGATGAACCTGGTATTTGAAAAAGAGAGCAAGATTGTGCAAGAGTGGTATTTTGGTGATCAGGATGAGAAGTCTATTGTAACCATCACTCTTCGACCCGACAGGCATTACACAAAGATTGAACTCCACCACACCAACATCCCGGATGAGGCTTTTGATGATATGGCATATGGTTGGGATACCTACTATTTCGGGGGATTGAAGGAGTTCTTTGAAACTTAACCATGATGCTTTCAAGAAAATTCTTTTCCGTCCTGTTCCTTATCCTGATTGTAAGTGGGGTATGGGGCAGAAGCATTGAGGAGATCAAGCGCAGTGGAAAGCTTTGGGTAGCCTTCACTTCAGATGATCTGAAGAACATTAATTACGATTTGGCCCTTGAGTTTGCCCGGTATTTGAATGTGGAACTGTTCGAAGTAGAAATTACCTGGGATGAGGCCTTCATGATAGACGGCGTAAGGCCTGCTGATCTTGAAACAAATCCTGATCTCAGTTTTACCCCCGATGTGTTTAAGAGGGCCGATATCATCTGCTCCACCTTTACCATTATGGAGTGGAGAAAGAAAATCTTCGGATTTGCTGAAACATTGCAATCGGCCGAATTACTATTGATCAACAAAACTGATGTAATCCCCAGTGGGTTCGATGAGCTTTCGGGAAAAAAGATCGCCTTCATGCGCGGTACTACCTTTGAAGAGCATCTAAAAGAGATCAACACATCCATCGGTGGAGGTATTCAGCTGGTTTCAACCGAAAGTAGTGAAGAGACCAGGCATCTTCTTCAAAACAACGGCGTCTATGGCATCATCCTGGATGCCGACGAGGCCTTGAACTTCATTGCCAGCAATGGACAGAAGCATAAAATTGCATTTCCCATCAGTGACATTTCCCGCATGGCCTGGGCAGTGGAGAGGAACAACCCGCTCATCCAGGAAGTTGAGAACTTCTTTGAGACCATTGCCAGCAACAGGGTTCTGGATGAGATCTTCCACCACAGGTTTGGGTTTACATATTCTACCTACCTGGAAAAGATCAGCAAGAACCTGAAGCGAGACCGATACCAGAGAGATCTGGATGAGATCCTTGAATCAAAAAAGCTGGTTGTGGCTCTACGTGAACGTAATTTTATCTATCGGGAGGGTGGTCAGAAACAGTTTATGCATGCCCTTGCCGAAGAGTTCGCCGATTACCTGGGCGTTAGCCTTGAATTTGTGGTTACTCCATATTTTCGTAAGTACTGGGAGACCAATGAGAAGGAGAAGGGCCTCCAAAGGGATTCTTCCTACACACCCGACTGGTTTAACTATTTTGACCTGGCATGCGAGACCATCGCTCCGCTGGATTGGCGGTCAAATAAAGTGAATATGATCCCGGTATATCCTTCTGCTTATACGGTTATTGCCAGGAAAGACGCAGAGATCAGTTCCCTGGAGGATCTGAAAAAATTTAAGGGTGTAACGGGAAATGAAACCGTGTATGAGGATATTCTAAAGGAACACGGTATCACCAATTATTATTACGAGAAGGTCAATAATTTTATTCCAGATGTGGTGGCAGGGAAGGCTGACTACACGATTGTTTATAATGCCTTTAATGAATTATCAGCCTACCCCGAACTGGAGGGCAAACTTGAACTTGGAAGTCTCAATGTGAGCTGGGCCCTACGAAAAGATCAGCCTGAACTTCAGAAAGAGGTGGAGAATTTCATCGCCCGATCACGTTCACAGGGATTGATTGGCATCCTGCTGAAGGCGTTGCGAGGAAATACGCTTCAGGCACCCGAAGCCTTCATTCATAGTTATTATGAAAGGTTTCAGACCGGGCAACTGCCCTATGTGAACTATGGCGCAGATGATGGTCTGCCCCAGGAGGATATTTTCTCAATTTTCCAGGACAAGAAGGGATACCTCTGGTTCGGGACAAATTCCGGGGCTGTACG
Organism: Bacteroidota bacterium; assembly: GCA_039714655.1. GTDB lineage: Bacteria > Bacteroidota > Bacteroidia > Bacteroidales. Next base: position 3,082 of record JBDLIX010000142.1, on the reverse strand, counting down.
TTACAATGGTCGTGAAATGGTGGTATTTAACCATGAGCATGGTTTGCCGGGTAATTCGGTCAGAGATATTAAACAGGACAGCAGCGGGATGATGTATTTTGCCACAACAAGTGGAATTGCAAAATTCCATGGTGATAATACGATTGATACCCTTCTGGCAGGAGTTTCCTTCAACAAGATTTTTGTTGATTCCAGGGATAACCGGTGGTTTATTGGTGACGATGGAATATATATGGAAAGTCAGAAAGGTATCCGGCATATGAATGCTGAGTTTTCCGTATTACCTGCTACCATCTACCACATCACAGAAGATCCTGGAACGGGCCACCTTCTGATGGCCACTGTTTTGGGTATTTTCATGTACGACCGGGAAAATGAAAGGATCACCCAGCTGAGCAATACAGATAGTTACTCGCTCTACATCGATGCCAATGACAGCATCTGGATCTCCACCAGGGAAGGGCTTTACATCGCACACCTGACCGATCTGATGAAGAACCGTTCTGATGCCCTTTACCGGGACCTGAACAAGAGGCTAAGTTTCCCGGTAAATATTATCTCTGATATAACCACCAATAAGTTCGGCTCGGTCTGGCTGATCACCGATTCAAGGATCCTGCAGGTGATATCCACCGATCAGGAGCCCATCATCTATGAACAGGAGATAGGGATAAAGAACAACAAGATCCTCTCCTTTCTGATTGATCAGGAGGACAACATATGGATCGGGTTTTCGGGCGGCTTGCAGCGGCTCTCTAACCGAAGAGGATTAAGGAACTTCCACCCTGGGACCATTGATAGTTACATCTACTCAATCTTCCAGGATAATCGGGATCGCATGTGGATCACCTCCGATAATGGCATTTTCTATTTCCAAAACGATCACCTGATCAATTTCACTCCGCAAACAGGAACCAACAATACTAAATTTACGGGAACAATTCTGCCCAGCAACAATATCCTGCTGGCCAATAACGAAGGTTTATACGAGGTAAGTAGCAATACACTGGAGATTGTAAGGCATACCCTTTTCAGTCAGATTGCCCACAACTTTGAGAATATTTTTGTCACCAGCAAGGGGGAGATCTTCCTTCTTACCGGAATCAATGGGGTCATCTACTATTTTCCTACCTTTTACTCTCAGCCTTTGATGCTGAAAAATAAATTCACTGCCAATATTTTCCAGCTCATTGAATTGGATGGACAGGTCATCGGAGGAAACAGTAGCGGATTCGTTGCCTTTAACGGGACCGAATTTGAACTGCTCCATGAAACAGATTGCAACATCTGGTCACTCCTGAAGGAGGGTGAGGATGTTTGGGTGGGTACCGATTGCGGAATAGGCCTGGTACGGAACGGCCGGTTCGACCAGGTAGAGCTCTCCGGCTTTGACAGGGAGATGGTCATCAAATCGATCCTTCCTGCAAAAAACAGAAATTACCTGTGGCTGGGCACAAACAAAGGATTCAGCTATTATAATACCAACGACAAGGAGTTTGAATTCACCATTAATACCAAAGATGGTCTGAGCGGTGATGAGATCACATCCGACGGACTCTTTCTGGATCAGAATGGTCTGCTCTGGGTGGGGACCTATCATGGGATCTCCAACTTTAACATTCGGGCCAAATCAACCCTCAATTATCCACCGGTATGTTACATCGAAAAAATGCTCCTCAATGACCAACAAATGGAAGCCGAAAACGGACAGGTTTTCTCCCACAATGAGAACAATTTCGTTTTTGAAATAAGTGCACTCTCCTTCTCTGATGAAACTTCGGTCGAATATGAATACTACCTTCGCGGCACAGGGAACAAGTACTCCCACTATCATCGGGGAAATGAGTACAAAGCCTACTATAACAACCTGCCCCCGGGGAGATATAAATTCATATATAAAGCAAAAGGCAAAAACAATATATGGGGGTACCCCGAAGAATATGAATTTACCATCCGGCAAGCGTGGTACAATACCTGGATCTTCCGGGTCGCCCTTATTCTGGTATTTTCTTTCCTCATCTACCTCTTTTACATACTCAGGATCAGCGCAATCAAGGCTCAGAAGAACAAGCTGGAACAACAGGTACGGGAGCGAACCCATGAACTGGAAGTAGCCAATACTGAGATTGAAGCGCAACGTGATTTTGCCCGTTACCAGCGTGACCAGATTGCACAGCAGCAAAAATCAATCATGGACAGCATCCACTATGCCCAAACAATCCAGAATTCGCTTTTACCCTCTCCGCAGGTTTTGAAGGACCAACTACCTGAACATTTTATCCTGTTCAAACCCCGGGATATTGTAAGCGGCGATTTCTATTGGGTAAATGACCATCTGTATCATCTCTATTTGGTTGCTGCAGATTGTACCGGACATGGTGTACCGGGGGCATTTATGAGTATGCTGGGTATGACCCTGCTGAACGAAATTATAAGCAAACACCCACAGATTGATCCGGATGAGCTGCTCAATGAACTACGCAGTCAGATCATGGAGACACTTCACCAGAAGGGTGATCCCGGGGCTGCCAAGGATGGTATGGATATGGTGGTATGCAAATACAACCGTCAGGATCAACAGTTGCTCTTTGCCGGTGCCAATAATCCGATCTACCTGGTACGCGAGGGTGAGCTTACCGAATTCAAGACCGATAAAATGCCTGTTTCGATCCATGAGGTCATGAATCCTTTCAACGGACAGGAGATCAAACTCAAGCCCGGTGATCATGTTTATCTGTTCTCCGACGGTTATGCGGACCAGTTCGGCGGTCCACATGGGAAGAAGCTTAAATACCGCTCTTTCAAAGAGCTCCTGGTATCTAACTCTGAAAAGGAGATGCACGAACAGGGGCTTCTTCTTGACCAGGCCTTTGAACGATGGAAAGGGGATCTTGAGCAGATCGATGATGTGGTGGTCATTGGATTAAAATTCTAATCTACCCGTTGTAACTTTTTCTACACCCGTTCCGTCCTACTACCAGAATCAATAAAATTTCTGAATTATGAAAAAAGTACTTGTACTACTAATAGCCAGCATTATGGTATTTCCTCTTCATGCACAGGAGCCTGAAGTGACAGAGGA
>JBDLIX010000141.1:0-14029 GCA_039714655.1 Bacteroidota bacterium | reverse complement strand
GGATAGTGCGGTATCGTATCGCTTATGCATATGATACCAATGGCAATGTAACTGAATACATTGATTATGAATGGGATTCAGTAACAAGTAACTGGATAGTGCGGTATCGTATCGCTTATGCATATGATACCAATGGCAATGTAACTGAATACATTGATTATGAATGGGATTCAGTAACAAGTAACTGGATAGCGTGGTATCGTATCGCTTATACATATGATACCAATGGCAATGTAACTGAATACATTGATTATGAATGGGATTCAGGAATCCATGATTGGGTTTATTACTCGAAAAGAGTGTCATATTGGTCGGAATTAACCACCTCTATATCTGAAAATTCTATTGACCTTAATTACATTGTCTATCCTAATCCAACCAATGACCTATTAACAATTGAAACAGATAGATTTGACCAATATTCAATCAACATCACCTCCCTGAATGGTCAATTCATATACCACACCACGTTAGAAGGTCCCACACAACAAATCGACCTCTCACCCTTCCAGAAGGGAATCTATTTCATTACCATCAGGTCAAAAGATTTTGTAACAACGGAAAAAATAATCAAACTATAGGAGAAATCTGCCCGCCAATCTGCCCTAACTCAGGAATTGAACAACCATTCCGAAAAATCGCTGATATTGTTGTTAGCCAAAATCCTTTGAGTTAAATCGGGATGGAATCAATGCAAAATCACATTCCACTACGGTCTCATACAGGATTAAAATATGTAGGATACTCATTTTAGGAAGGCACTATTTTCCGAGGAATTTCCTTTTTGTGCCCCTTGTGGCCTCGCTGGCTTTGATGTTTCCTCCTCCCCAGGTCAGTCCGGCTTTCTTCTCCCTCAGTGCAAAGGAGCCATCCGATCGTTTCGCATTGCCTTTGCTGACATCAGGATCTTTGCGGCTGTCTGCTTCTCTCTCTTTTCTTTTCCTTGCCTGTTCCCTGTGTTCGTGCAGGTTCAGAATGAAAAAGGTAAGCAGGGTGGCGGAGGCCAGGAGCAGGACCAGGATCATAAAGTCCCTCTCTTTTATCTGGCCGGTAATCCATCCCAGGCAGGCTACCGTAACGGTTACCAGAACCATGAAGAGTTTCATCATTGATTTCATCATTCGTATCTTAAAGTTTCTACCGGATTTATCGATGAGGCACGCAGGGTCATTGCGGCGGTGGTAATTATTGCACTCAGCAGGATGATCACCCCTCCAAGCAAGACGTAAGTCCAGGAGAAGGAGATCCGGGTTGCGAAATTCTGCAGCCAGAGTCTGCTTACGTACCAGGTAATAGGGATGGCCATGACTACGGCTAATGCTACCCAGATTACCAGCTGTTTCCCCAGCAGCAAAACGATCTGCCATTTATGCGCCCCGTTCACCTTCCTGATCCCGATCTCCCGGATCCGTTTGCGGTTAAGCAGCGAAACCAGTCCGAACAGCCCGATATTGGCAATCACAATGCTCAGGATGGTAAAAATTCCCAGCAGTTTACTCTGGTTGATATCGTTTCGGTACATCTGTTCCACGGTCTGGTCGAGAAAACTATACTCAAAGGGAATATTATTAAAGAATTGTTCGTAGGTCTCACGGATCTGTTTCACTGCTTCCGACAAATTGATTGTATTCAGTTTTACATTCATATATCCCCGGTTACCCGTCATAAAGTAGAGAGCCACGGGCCTGGAATCCTCATGCAGGGAGTTATACTTCCCGCTTTTGAGCACACCCAGAATCTCAATATGTTGTTGAATGCGTTTGCCTGCCAGCGAATCGCCCATGCCCAGGAAACTGATACAGGCCTCATTAAGGATAACCCCGCTTTGTGGGTCTGTGGGACGGTTGCGGTCAAAATTCCTACCCTCCCTGAGCTCCATCTGCATCAGGGGAATGTAGTCGGCATCAATAGCCAGCGTGGAGACAATTTTGGAGGCTTCCTGTCCATCAACATCAACTTTAAAGTGAGAAGTGCCAAATGCCTCCCCTGGAACATTGCTTGAGTAGGCCACCTCTCCGACCAAGGAACTCCTTTTTAACTCCTGTTTAAATGAGAAGATCTTTTCCAGTGGAACTCCCTCGGCATGCAGTTTTACCTGGACAATGTTATCTGTATCGTATCCGGTATCGGCTTCAAGGAGGTATTGTACCTGCCTGATGATCAGTAGCGAGGAGATAATCAGGATCACTGAAAAAGTAAATTGTATGACAATGCTTCCCTTTCCAAAACCATAGCGCCTTACCCAGGTTTCCTGACTGGAATCCCCTTTTAATAAGTTGATGGGTTGGCGATAGATCCTGGATATAACCGCCAGCATGAAAGCCAGGGAAATGGCAATAAGAACCAGTATGACAAGAAGCAGGAAGCTTCCTGCCCGGAATCCGGATTGCATCAGGGTACCACCCAGCCCTTCCGTAAACCAGGCTTCCACCCCGGTGAGCATAAACCACGCAACTGCTGCTGACAAAACAATAAGCATCAGTGATTCGGTAATCAGAAGTCTGAAGATATGGGACCGTTCGGCCCCGTTGATCTTGAAAATTCCCAGGCTGTGGGATCGGGAAACCATAGAGGCGGAGAGCAGGTTGGCATAATTAAGCAGGGCGATCAAAAGCAGGAAGAGTCCGGCCGCCACCAGCAGGTAGCTGTACGACCTGTTTCCCTTGGGAAGGTCATAAGTGAACTGGGGCGTAAAATGCAGGTCGGGCAGGGCTGTGATAATCAGCTTGAAGTCGGCCTTCAGAAAGTTGCCGAACTCGGCCATGTGTTTTTCATAGAAGGCAGGGAATGCATTCTCTACCTCCTCAATGGAGTTATTCTCTCCAAGCATAATAAAGCTGTAGGCAAAGGGTCTCCAGTAGTTTTCAGAATCTTCACCATCCAGCATCTCCAGCACCTGGGCATTGAGTGATTTCATGGAGAGGAGCATATGCATTTTATGGTGCACATTGTCAGGCAGGTCGCGCGTGACACCGCTAACCAAATAGGTTATGTCGTTATTAATCTTTAGCGGCTGACCAAGGACATCAACCGAACCAAAATACTTCTTCGCAATACTTTCCGAGATTACCACCTGGCCCTCTGTAAGCAGGGAATTTTGTGGAGTGCCATAAAGAAATTGCAGGGGGAAGAGATCGAATACCGTCGTGTCTGCAAAGTAGACCTGCTCTTCGAAAAAAACCTGTTTGCCGGCAGTGACAATGCATTTCTCTTCAAAAGCGACCAGGCGTGTCATCTGTGCTATGGCCGGGATTTCCTCTTTCATCACAGGCGCCAGACGGGGACCCAGCTGCGCATGGATATTCTCGTTATCGGGCAGATTGATCTCGCCACTCAAGCGATAAACACGGTCCCATGTTTTCAGGTGCCTGTCAAAACTCCTCTGATAACTCACATGGGAATAAATGAAGAACAGGCTGGCAAAGGCCAGGGAAAACCCAAGAATACTCAGAACAGAATAGGCAGGTTGCCTGACCAGGTATTTGAATGCGATGGTGATATAGGTGCGTATCATGTTTCTTGTTTTGGTGCAAGGCAATTAGTTCTCAATGATCCCGTCACGGAGCCTGATCAGGCGGTGGGCGTAACTGGCATCTTTTTCAGAATGGGTAACCATCACAATGGTCGCACCCTGGCGGTTGTGTTCGCTCAGCAAGTCCAGGATCGCAGATCCGTTTTTTGAATCCAGGTTCCCGGTGGGTTCATCAGCCAGAAGCAGCATCGGCCGGTTCACAATGGCGCGGGCAAAAGCCACCCGTTGCTGTTGTCCCCCTGACAGTTGCTGAGGATAATGCCTGCCGCGGTGCCCCAGCTTCATATGATCAAGAATTTCGCCTACCCGTTCCTTCCGTTCTCTGCGTTTCATATCCGTGAAGTAAAGGGGAAGTTCCACATTTTCAGCCACGTTCAATTCATCTACCAGGTTATAGTTCTGGAAGACAAAACCCATATTTCCCTTTCTCAGCCTGGTCATCCTGTTTTCATCCAGTGATCCTGTTTCCCTGCCGTTGAAGAAGAATCTTCCTGAGCTGGGCCGGTCGATGAGTCCCAAAAGGTTGAGCAGGGTCGATTTTCCACATCCGGAAGGCCCCATGATGGCTGCAAATTCTCCCTTCTCGATGGTAAGATTGATATTCCTGACAGCAGTGGTTTCCACTTCCCCGGAGATAAACTGCCTGGTCAGATCGCTGGTTCGTATCATTGTTTCCTGCATTGGGTGTTTCATTATACTATTGTTTCCACCTGCGAGTATGCCAGCGTTATGCCAAAAATCTATGTGGCTCTCTCAGTGAAACATATGATTTGATGCAACTTCGGGATTGTCCAGGATTTAGACAACAAAGTGTCAAATATTTGGACAAAATATTGCTTTTAATCCGGACCGGATGTAGTTTTATACCATGATCGAAGCCCGGATACTGGTGGTGGATGATAACCGCAATGTGCTTACTGCACTGGATCTTTTACTTTCCAGGGAGTTTTCAGGGGTGAAATGTATCAGCCAGCCGGGTCAGATCAAATCCGAATTAAGGGCCGGTTCTTACAGCGCAGTTTTACTGGATATGAATTATACGGCGGGTCAGAATACGGGTAACGAGGGACTCTTCTGGCTTCGGGAACTCAGGGAATCTGATCCGGACCTTTCGGTGGTGATGATTACGGCTTTTGGCGATATTGAGCTGGCTGTAACAGCTTTGAAGGAGGGTGCTGTGGATTTTGTGTTGAAGCCATGGGATAACCAGAAGCTTCTGGCCACCATGCATACGGCGGTGAAGTTGACCGATTCCCGGAAGCAGATTCTTTCTTTGCAAAAAGACAAGGCCTTGCTGAAGGCAGAGTTAAAGGGAAAGCCCTTGCACATTATCGGGCGTTCGACGGCCATGAACCGGGTATTTGAAATGATTGAAAAGGTAGCTCCCACCTCGGCTAATGTGCTGATAACTGGGGAGAATGGGACGGGAAAGGAGCTGATTGCCCGGGAGATTCATGAGCGCTCCGACCGGTCGGCCGAGATTATGGTAAGGGTGGACCTGGGGGCAGTGCCCGAAAGCCTTTTTGAAAGCGAACTATTCGGTCATGTGAAAGGAGCGTTTACTGGTGCAGATAGCGACCGCTGCGGTAAAATTGAGACGGCGCACCGGGGTACGCTCTTTTTTGATGAGATCGGGAACCTTTCTTTGCCTCTCCAGTCAAAGCTGCTTAGCGTATTGCAGAACCGAAGCATCTCCAGGCTGGGAAGTACAGAGGAGATAACGGTGGATGTGAGGCTGGTATGCGCCACCAACATGAACCTGGAAGCAATGGTGGAGGATGGAAGTTTCCGGATGGATCTCTTTTACCGGATCAATACCATTGGGATGGAAATTCCACCCCTGCGTGAACGGGGAAATGATCTCCTTCTGCTGGCTTCATGGTTCCTCCAGGAATTTTCGAACCGGTATAACAAGCCCGGACTGAAACTTGATGGTACGGCCGAAAGTGCGTTGAAACAGTGGTCCTGGCCCGGCAACGTGAGGGAGTTGCGGCATAGTATGGAAAGAGCTGTGATCCTGGCAGATGATAAGCTAATAAAAGGAGAAGGTTTCCAGTTTTCTCCGGCCGCAGCATCTTTATCAAGCTCCTTTGACGGAAGCCTGGAGGAAGTCGAATCCAGGCTGATAGCGTATGCCATCAGGAAGAACAGCGGGAACATGAGTGCAGTGGCCCTGCAACTGGGAATCTCGAGGCAGACCCTGTACAATAAAATTAGGAAGTATGGACTTCAGGAGATATAACATAATACTGATTGCACTCATCCTTTTGCTTGTGATCAGTGCGGCGCTGTTTGGCTGGGCCCTCTCCTCATCCAGGATGCACCTGGCCATCCTGCTGGGCTTTGCCTCCTTGTTTCACGTGGTTCTGATCTTCCGGCGACTAACCCGGACAAATCGGGAGATTTTATTCTTTTTCAGGGCGCTGGAAAATGAAGATACCAACCTGGTATACAGTTCCGGTCACAGGAACAGCTTAATTGATGAATTGCATCAGCACCTGGACAGGGTGAATGGGAAATTCCGGGAGATGAAAATTGAAAATGAGATCAGGGAGCAGTATTTCAGCCGGATTCTTGAGAATCTCTCGAGCGGAATTATTCTTATTGCCAGGACCGGCCATGTCAATCATATAAATGATGAAGCATTAAGCTTACTTAATCTTACGCAGCTGACGCATATAAAATCGCTCTCCCGGGTACAGCCAGGACTTTACGAAAGGATAAGCGGCATGAAATCGCTCGATCGGTCGGAACTGGAAATCCGGGAGACAGAGACAGGGATGAAACGCGTACTCGGACTGCAAATGGTGGATATCAACCTCAGGGGAGAAGATGTCAGGATTGTTACCCTTCACGATCTTTCAGCAGGGATGGAGCGCAAAGAGATTGACGACTGGATCCGGCTGATCCGGATCATGAGCCATGAGATCATGAACTCACTAGCTCCCATCACTTCCATTTCCACGACCCTGAAGGAGGTGTGGGCCGAGCATGAATCTGCCGGTAAGGAGGAAAAAGCAAGCGGGGCAGCCATCGGGCAGACCCTGAAAGGTCTGGATGCAATAGCGGAGCAGAGTGAAGGGCTTACCACCTTTTTTGAATCCTACAGGGTACTTTCAAGGATCCCCGACCCGGTGAAAAAGGAATTTGAACTCTGTACCATGATGGAGAAACTGGAAACCCTGGTTAGCCATAAGCAGGGGGATGAAGGGATTCGGTTCATTTTCCGTTGCCACGATCGCGGCTTAAAGCTCACAGCCGATGAGCAGATGATAACCCAGGTAATGCTAAACCTGGTAAAGAATGCGGTGCAGGCGGTGGAAAGGGTCAGGCCTGCAGAGATTACGGTCTCAGCGGAGGAGCTGGACCACCGGGTGGTTCTGAGTGTAAACGACAATGGTCATGGAATCCCCGGCGAGATTGCCGATGAGATCTTCCTGCCCTTTTTTACCACCCGGGCGAAAGGCACAGGGGTGGGCCTGAGCTACAGTCGCCAGGTAATGGCAATGAATGGTGGCCGGATTGAGTTTGAATCCCAACCCGGTAGCACCCGGTTCAGACTGTTATTCTAGATTAGAAAGCGACCCCGATGGCCAGCCCGATGCGAATTCCGAAACCGTTAATATCGGGAATACCGGGATCCACCTCCCCCGTGGCATCCACGGATCTAAAGGCATAGGCAGGGCCTACCCAGGCATCGATCAGGATGATATCTTTCAACAGAACCTGCTTTCCTAGGTTGATGGCAAAGCTCAAAGAGGTCAATGTCCCGGATTCGTTGGCCACAGGGTCTTCAACGGTAAGGCTCATATATCTGATGTTAGGTGCCAGGTAGGTGCCATTGGGTGCAGGGGTATCGGAAAGATAGAACCTGAATTCAGGGGTAATCCCTATTCCGTTTAGTTTACTGTCGCTGTCCCGGGGAGTAAAACCGGTATAAAAAAATCCCAGCTGGGCGCTGATGTCTTCTGTAATGGCCCTTTCATATTTGATTACTCCTGTTCGGAGGAATGCGCTGAACAGGTCTGTCTTGATGTTATTCATCTTCTGGGCATTCAAACCGGCAGTGATGAGCAGCAGGCTTAAACCCAATATTGCTGTTTTTTTCATGTTCATTGGTGTTGGTGAGTGATGTTCTAAACTTTCTACGAAGATTGTGTCATGATTGTTACCAGTAAGAGAACTTCCTGATCATTATTTTGCTTATACACCTGCCGGCCATCAGTGAGGAGTTCTCTATGGGTGTAGTGGGAATGAGCTGGGTATCTATGGTTTTTCTTCTTTCTTCTGCCGTTTCCCTGGTTTCCCAGGGGAAACTAACCGATATCAGAGGCAGGTCATATTAGAAGGAAAAACCCAAAAGGAGCGGGTAATCCATATCAACCAGCATCTTTCGGAAATAATACAAGCCAATCAACATCCAATACGTAAACAGGCGTTTAAAGCAATTAGCAGCTAAATACAGGCTTAAAGTTGAGCCAGAGCAGGTAATACTCACATGTTCCGAAAAACGCTTGGTAGGCACGTATGGGAGTTGAATGACCATTCGGAAAAAACGTTAATACTGTTACTTATTCAACCACAGTTCGGTGAAAATAACAAAGGCTTACCTTGGCATTAGGGAGAAAGAAATTGGCGACTTGTACCTCTCCCTGTAAACAAGATGTTTTAGTTTAAGTCACAGCAATACCTAGGCTTATGTGTGTTGATGTAGTTTAAATTTTCAAGCGGTATAAAGTCTGAATATATATATTTGTTATATGCCATATTGAAGATTAGCTATCACAGTATTTGAATATTCAGGGGTATTTTAAGTTGAAAAACAATGAAAATTTATAGAGATAATATAAAAAAGTATGATACCAAATTACTTAAGCTAAGTAAGATATTAAATCGTATTTCATTTCTTAGGTTACTTATTTTTGTTATTTCAAGTATCTTGCTTATATACTTGTTTAGCTTCAATTTATTAACTCCCATTCTGATTGTTTTCCCATTATCGATATTTTGTTTTAGTGTTGCAATCACACATCATAACAAAACAGCTTTCCTAAAAAAGCATACAGCATTCTTGAGAGGGATAAATGAATCCGAAATTTTAAGAGAAAATTGTAATCTGGAGGAATTTGATACCGGATATAATTTTATCAATCAATATCACCCTTATACCTCTGATTTAGATATTTTCGGACAGCATTCCATTTTTCAATTAGTTAACAGAACAACTACAGAGTCAGGTATGCTACTTCTGTCAGAATGGCTATCGGAGCCTGCACCTAATGGTGAAATACTTGACAGGCAAAAAGCCATAAAAGAATTATCTCAAAAATTAGATTGGAGGCAAGATTTTCAAGCATCTGGTATGCATTTTCAAAATAAAAAAAGTGATTATAATAAACTGTTAACATGGGTGGAAGCACCAAACGTTTTATTAAAGTATCAACGAATATATATAGCAGTTGCAATAATCATTTCGGTTCTATCATTGCTTGGCTTATATTTTTCCATAATTAATTTGAATTCATCAAACTGGTATATTTATTTACTTCCCTTTATTACTGTTTTATTTATTAATAACAGAATTTTAAGAAAGGTAAAATCCATAGCTGATGATATCGTTGAAACCTCACAAGAGAATATTAATACTTTAAGAGGTTATCGGACACTTATCAATAAAATTGAATGTGAAAGTTTCAAGTCAAAAAAATTATGCCAATTACAATCAATACTAATAAAAAGCAAATATTCAGCATTCAATGAAATTAATAGGCTGTGCAGATTATTGGAATTCTCTCAACAAAGAAGCATAAAAAAGCATCCAATAGGTGGAAATGCATTTTATCCTCTATTAAATAGTTTCCTGCTATTTGATATTTACATGATTATTGGAACAGAAAAATGGAAATCAAAAAATAAAGCGTTTTTAAAACCTTGGGCTGAAGTAGTAAGTGAGTTTGAAGTAATAAATAGTCTTGCGGGTTTTTGCTATTCAAACCCATCATATACATTTCCAGAGATAACAGAAAAGAACAACTACGTACATTTTGAGATGTTAGGACATCCCTTAATAAATTCTAATAAGCGTGTTTGTAATAATTTTCACTCAGAAGGACAAGGTGATGTTGTTATGATAACTGGTTCTAATATGGGAGGTAAAAGCACTTTTTTAAGAGCCGCAGGCGTAAACCTTGTATTGGCATTAGCTGGTGCACCTTGTTGTGCAAAATATGGGCAGGTTTCGAACCTGAAATTATATACAAGTATGAGAACCCAAGATAATTTGAAGGAAGGAATTTCCTCTTTTTATGCAGAATTAGATAGAATAGAAAAGATGCTGAAATTGATAGAAAGTAGTCACAATGTATTTTTTCTTTTGGATGAGATGTTTAAGGGAACAAATTCAGAAGATAGGCATAAAGGAGGTTTTTCCTTGATAAATCAAATAAGTAAGCTTAAAACGTCAGGAATTATTGCAACACATGATATTGAACTTGCAAAACTATCGGGGAATAAAATGTTAGTTACAAATTATAGTTTTAATAGTGAGATTAAAAATAATTCAATGATTTTCAGCTATGAACTTCATACAGGTATATGTAATGATTTTAATGCTAGTGAACTTATGGAAAAAAGTGGAATTAAAATTATATCGAATATTTCAGATGAACGGAATTAATAAAATACGGCATATAACAACTAAGTATTCGGATGGTGTGTATATACAAGAACTTCCCCATGGGGTGGGGTAGTGTACCCACCACCCCTGACATGCTACCCCAAGGGGTACTCCCCCGTTACTCCCCCTAACATTTTGAAAATCAAGGTATCCGAGATTACATTAAACAAAAATCAAAGACCAGAAATACCTAAGCGGGAGATACATAGGCGATTACTCGATGTCGAAAAAATTCTGGGAAAATAAAATGCAAATGGCATAAGGTAGTAGTTGTGGTGCAAACTTTGGTGCAAATGAAAACAGAGACCTAACTGATATTTTAGCTAAGTCTCTGTTATTCAATGAGCGGGAAAGGAGGATCGAACTCCCGACCCTCAGCTTGGGAAGCTGATGCTCTACCACTGAGCTACTCCCGCAACAGTAACAAAAATAGAGAAATAATATTTGTCGGCCAATTCAGGTTTCTGATAAAACTTCAATTGTTTTGTAAATGTGCCTGCACCATACGCAGCACCCCGTAACTGTATTTACCCTCAAAGGCTTTGTGAACTTTGGTTAAACCTGCTGAGGACTCTTTCATTTTATCAGCTATCTCATCCACAACATCTTCTGAAAGCAGATCCAAAATACGCACATCATCGGCTTTAATGCCCCTGGCCATATGACTCTCAACTGTTGAAACTGTCAACCCTCGCGATGTGGCAATCTCCTTTATTGACTTGCCCTCCTTTAACATGGCAAAGGTGATATTGTAGGTTTCCCCTTTCTCTTGCTTCTTGCCTTTCTTGCGTTTACGACCACTTTTACGGGCAGTGAACTTTGGATTTTCTTCCGCTGCCTGCTCAGCAACTTTCCACAGTTCATTCCTGCGTTGTATGATCTTTCTGTTTTGCTCCTCTGATCTTGTAATCTCATTGCCGGAAATGATACATTCTGCTATTGATGTTGCCTTTTCCATTTCAACCAGGGCTTTCATCATTAACTGGTCGATTTCACTTAATGTATTGCGGTAGGTTTTTGTGCGTGTAAAAAGCTCTACCTCTGCCAGGTGCACCAAGAGCTGACGTAGGTTTTCTTCAAAAAAAGCACCATAATAGGCACTACCCCTGGTGATGCGTTCAAGCAATTTTTCCGAAGCATTCTGACTAAGCAATCTCTGCAATTGTTGTTTGAATATTGCCGTATTCTTCTTTTCGCCATTTATGCGTCCTTGTATGATCCCAATTGCTTGTCGCATTGATCCATCTTCAAACTCTAATTTTCCGGTTTTATTATTTTGCAGATAATCCAGTTGTTTCGCTATATGGGAAAAATCAAAGGTTGTGGTCAGTAGCCGCTCCAAATACTTTCGCTGCTGTTCCTGCAGTATTGCCGGTAGCGGCTTTTGTTGTTCTTTACGCTGAGTAAATGAAACCACATCTCTGTCACTGCTTATGGATGATGTATTAATTCGTGTACGTAAAACCAAACCCTTCAGGCTTCGCAGACGGCTGAGCGCCACATAGACCTGTCCGGGTGCAAAAGCCTCGCCCACATCGATGATGGCTTTTTCGAAAGTTAACCCCTGGCTTTTATGTACTGTTACGGCCCATGCCAATTTTATTGGGTATTGACTAAAAGCTCCCACCACCTCCTCTTCCAGCTCCTTACTCTGCTCATCTATGGTGTATTTTTTATTTTCCCACTGCTCTTTATGAAGCACAAACTTCCGGTCTGTACCGGCCATAGCAACTGTAATATCTTCATCGTCAATGTGATCTACACGTGCAAGTTTACCGTTGAAATAAATCTTTTCGCCACTGGTGTCATTCTTAATGAACATGACCTGGGCTCCCACCTTTAACTCAATTCTTTCCGGCAATGGATAGAGCTTATCTGGAAAATCCCCGGAGATATCAGCATCAAAATAGAATGACGGACCTGGCAATGATTCCAACTCTTTTGTGTTGATAGCATCGGCTTTGTAATTGTGTGTGGTGATCGTAATAATCTCCTGGTCAGGTTCTATTTCATTTTCTCTGCGGTAGTAGCTATTTAGTTTTGCAATATCTTCATTGGTAGTGAGGTTGTTTCGTAAATTATTGAGGATCCCAATAAACTTTTCATCTTGCTGCCGGAAGATCTTATCCAGTTCTATATAGACCATCTCCTCCTTCTTTAAGGCAAGCGCTTCAAAAAAATGCATGCTTTTGTAGTAGTTTTGCAGCACATGCCATTCATCCTCTTTAACAATAGGAGGAAGTTGGTAAAGGTCGCCGATCATAATTACCTGTGTCCCGCCAAAGCTTTGGAAGAAATTGCCTTTTACGCTGCGCATACGATAGTCGATGGCGTCCAGGATATCTGCGCGCAGCATACTCACCTCATCTATTATGAGCAGGTCTGTAGCCCGCAATACTTGTTTGCGAATGCTGTTTAAGGAGTGCTTGCGTGCGAGGGTATGCTGTGAATAAAAGTTAGTAGCTGTGCTGAAATTGCCAGCCGGTTCTCTCTCCGGAATAAAACTGCCAAAAGGCAATAAAAACTGCGAGTGGATGGTTACACCCTGTGCATTTAAAGCAGCGATACCTGTTGGTGCTACTATCACAAAATTCTTGTGTGTCTTTAAAGCGAGGTCTCTTAGAAAAGTGGTTTTACCGGTTCCTGCCTTACCGGTTAAAAAAATATGACTGTTCGTGCTGTTGACAAATTGCGCAGCTACTTCCAGCAAATCTGTTTGTTGTAGAGACATAAATCGAATGTAATGCCAAATTCAATGTTGATGTTACCGGCCTCTAACTGATACATGAATAGATCTTCTCCGGATCCATGGCATGCCCCCAGCCAAGGATCTCTTCATTGGTAAGGTCTTTCGGGATTTGCAGGTAATCGGTTTCAACCAGTCCGCCCACATGAAAATATACTGAATCAACATCGGAAATAGTCTCATCAGGAAAATGGGTAAAACCACCATCCGGTTGATGGCATTTTAATATCCAGCCTGTTGCTTTTTTGTATGCTCGTTGAATGCGGGGATCCTTTGGGTCGCCAAGTTGCCGTAGAATAAAGAGTGCATCGAAACTGGCATGTACGTCCATCTCCGGTTCCCATAAATGCCATGATCCGTCCTCTTTCTGATCTTCAATAACGCGATCGATCATAACATCGGCTTTCGGAGTTGGCTCACCTATGAGACGAAAATAGTGAGCAGCGTGAAATGTGGAAGCCACATGATCCCCTATATACCCGTCTTCAGTCTGACCGTTGATAAGATATTCACGCATTCTACTGTTGATATGATCCGGCATTTTCTCTTCTAAAGCGGTAAAGAAAAGAGGGAAAAAACTTGTGGAATAGAGTGGGAGCTCTTTAAATTCGCCATTGTTAAAAAAGTAGTCGACCACGGCCATCGGATCATGCCTGGGTTTCTCACCCAAAAGGCGAAGTGAAATTATTCCCTGGAGCGTATTGTATAGTTTGGCCAGGGGGGCATTTTGATCCATGCTGCCTGTGGGCGGATAGAAGGCACCATCAGGCTTCTGACAGGAGAAGAAAAACTCCCTGGTCTCATCAGGATAGGGGAGAGACCATCCGAATGTACTGCTGATGATGGTGGCGTAAGCCGGGGCTGCAATACCTGACAAACCTGTATCAGATGTCCCTTTGTAATCCGGGTCTATTCCCGGACGGAAAGAACCATCTTTATTGGCTACACGATGAAGAAAATCCTGCACTCCTTGTAACAGGTCAGAACTGCTGTCTTTGCATGAGTATAAACCCAAAGAAATACCCCCTGCTATTAAGGCAGATTGAGTGATAAATGTCCGGCGATTAAGGTTGAT
>JBDLIX010000140.1:0-14099 GCA_039714655.1 Bacteroidota bacterium | reverse complement strand
AGCCACGATCACAGCCACGATCACGACCATGAACATTCTCACGACCACCACGATCATTCTCACGATCACGATCATGATTCTCAACAGCGACTGATCAGACTGGAGGAGGATATCCTGGGAAAGAACAACCTGGTGGCCAGCCATAATGGCGGGTTTTTTGAGGCCAGGGGGATAGTTGCTCTGAACCTCATGAGTTCTCCGGGATCGGGCAAGACCACCCTGCTGGAGAGAACCATTATGATGATGGATGGCAAACGAAATGTGGCGGTAATCGAGGGTGATCAGCAAACCCTCAATGATGCGGACCGGATCGACCGTACGGGGGCTCCGGTGGTACAGGTGAACACCGGTAATGGTTGTCACCTGGATGCAGAAATGATCCGTCTGGCTGTAAAGAGGCTGGAGCCTGAAGAAGGGAGTCTGCTTTTCATTGAGAATGTGGGTAACCTGGTATGCCCTTCCCTTTTTGAATTGGGTGAAAGATTTCGGATTGTGATCATCAGTGTGACCGAAGGAGAGGACAAGCCCCAGAAGTACCCTACCATGTTCCAGCATGCCGATCTATGCATTATCAATAAAACAGATCTGCTTCCATATGTGGATTTTGATATGGATAAGACGAAATCCTATGCCAGTACGGTCAATCCAAACCTGGTTTTTATGGAGTTGTCAGCAAAAACCGGTGAGGGTATGGACAAGTGGATTGATTGGATCTTATCCCAATCAACCATCTCTTAAGGAAACAGGATTCCGTGTTGGGCGGGATCCACATCCCATTTTTCCAGGAGCCACTTGACCACCCTTGCATCGTAATCCATTCCCATGTTCAGTTGTTCATATTTTTCACTGATTACTGCAACGCAATCATCCATAAACTCCTCAGGGGTGCCATTCACATGATCGATGCTGTTTAGCGCATGGGTCCGGGCCATTTTTGCATCACTATGTAACACCCTGCGATATGCTTCCATCGCCAGCTCCTTTTCATCCAGCATGTATAACATCTCAGCAGCTGTAACACTCACATTCCAGGATTCATCGGAAGCGGCTTTCTCTATTTCCCGAATGGCTGGCCGGGCATTTTCCCCCAACAGCAGGAGTCCCTGGGATGCCCAGTACCGGATGGCACTGTCGTCAGAATCCATTAATGCAACCAGGATTTCCAGATTGGAAGGATCCCTGTCTGTTGCCAGCACTGCTGATTTCATAATTTCATCGTAAGGCACTTCATCACTCCTCATATAATCATAAATTGGAACATCACCTGCTCTGAAATTCCTGTCAGCTTCCGGAATGAATCCGGCATCCCTGATGGAGGTCCCGATTTTCAGACTGGCCCGACGCATTTTGGCAACTCTTTTGGCATGTGCAGGATCATCTGCCAGGTTATTTATCTCCCAGGGATCATTCTCCGTGTCGTACAGCTCTTCCACCGGTTTTGGATTCCACCACCTTGATTGTACTTCATTGCATTGCCCCGACTTAAAAGCCTCTTCCCAGGAGCGCATAGAAGGAGCCCGCCACAGGTATGCCAAATGTTGCAAATAGATCCTTGACGAATTGTAGTTTCTTGTATACCTATATTTCCTGTCAACAATGGACCGGGACATATCGTATCTGCCATCCATGCGGTCCCTGAACATGTAGATATATCCGGGCTCTTTTCTTTTATGTTTACCCAGGAAGGCACTTCCCTGCATAAAATCGGGAGCCTCCAGTCCGATGATGCTTAACAGGGTGGGAGCCAGATCCACAAAGCTCACCAATCGATCAATACTGGATCCTGTTCTCCTTGCGGGGTAGAGGTGTCTGTATTTCTCGGGGATGTGAATGATGAAAGGGACATGGGTACCTGTTTCATAAAGGAACCGCTTGCTGCGTCCCAGGATCCCACCATGGTCACTGTAATAGAATACGATGGTGTTTTCCGCCAGTCCGGCCTCCTGCAGTTCCAACAGGACTTCACCTACCTGGGCATCCATATCTTCCACCTTATCATAATACTGGGCCCAGTCGTGCCTCATTTCAGGTGTATCGGGATGGTAAGGGGGGAGGACCACATCTTCGGGCCTGTGTCTCAGCTGATCATCAGGAGTGGATAGGTGAATGGAGCTTTCATGACTGGTGGTGAAGTTGAAGATGGCAAAGAACGGTTGTCCTTCTCCACGGTTCCGATAGTGCGCTTCCCGTCCGCACTCATCCCACATCACCTCCAGATCCACGCTGCTGGTGTTGTAATCGGTTTTGCTGTTGTTGGTACAGTAGTATCCTTTGTTCATCAGGAATTCTGTGTAGTACCGGACCGATTCTGATTTTGCATAGCGACTGCGCATCTGCTCATTTCCATTGGAACATGAATGTACTCCTGTTATAATTGTATTCCGCGCAGGTGCACAAACCGGGGTGTTGGCATATGCATTGGAATAGAGAAATCCGTCAGAGGCCAGCTGGTCCAGGTTGGGTGTGGTGGCAAAGGAGTCTCCGTAACAGCCCAGGAACCGGCTGTTGTCTTCACTGGTGATCCAGAGGATGTTGGGCAACTCAAGTTTATTCTTCGCACATCCGGTAAGCAAGAGTGCAATCAGCAGAATGGGAAAGAGAGAAAGCTTTGTCTTCATCGGGTGTGGAATTTAGTTGGAAAAACTGTTGATGAAATTAGAATATAATATTGGGAATATACAACCCGGCTTTGAATTTTTTGTCTTTGAAATCAGATCGATCATACTGGCTCCTCTCTTTCTCTAATCCGTTCTTATCGTCAAAGCAGTGCATGACCTTAGAGAGAGAGGGGAGCTTTTTCTATTAAATTTTGTAGTTTCGAAGTATCATAATTGTCAGGAATATGAAGAAAAAGATCGACATCAGGAACTGGAGCAGGAAGGAGATTTACCTTTTTTTTAAGGACTATGAGGAACCTTACTATGGGATCACCATGGATCTGGAGTGCACCGGAGCATATGATTATGCAAAGTCAAGGAATATCTCATTCTTTCTATATTATCTCTATCTGACTTTGAAAGCAGTGAACAAAACGGAGGCGTTTAAATACCGGATCGAAGGAGATGATCTCTACCTGTACGATGTGATCAATGCTTCTGCTACCATTGACAGGGACAATGGCACGTTTGGATTTTCTCATATTCTTTATTTTGAGGATCTGGATCTTTTTCTGGAAAGAGCCACAGAGGAGGTGATCGAAGTGAGAACCTCTGATCAGTTAGTTAAAAGCGAGATTGGGGAAAACATCATACACTTTTCCTCCGTGCCCTGGATACAGTTTACCAATGTGAGTCATCCCAGGCGCTATAGCAGACGCGATTCCATTCCCAAGGTTACCATTGGAAAGTACCATATGGTCGGAGAGAAAAGAATGATTCCCGTCTCTGTGCATGTGAATCATGCTGTGGCTGATGGATTGCATGTGGGGGAGTTCTTCCAGAACCTTCAGCAGTTGTTTCAGCAGAAATAAGAAGTCAGCTCCATCTCAGCTGCCAGCGTATCGGTTTAACAGTTCCTCCCGATGGTTTGGACTTACGGGCAATGTATGCTCTCCAATTCGAACCTGGTTGCCCTCTACAAAAGCTATTTTTTTCAGGTTTACCACATAAGATTTGTGGATCCGCATGAATTCCGCATCCGGGAGGGACCCAAGGAAATTCTTGATGGTTTCATGCACGACCAGTTTCTTATCCTCCAGTGTAATCCGGATATAATCACCCTGCCCTTCAACAAAGAGAATTCCTGGGAGCTCAACGGCGTATAACTTTTTATCCGCTTTCACCAGGATCTTTCGGGATGATTCGGCATTTGAACCGATCTCCTGAAGCTTTTCCATGGCTCGATTCACAGCTGTAAGGAATCTTTCAAATGAAAAGGGTTTTACCAGGTAGTCCACAGCATTTAGTTCAAATCCTTCCACAGCATATTCGGGGTAGGCCGTTGTGAAAATGATCAAAGGTGAGACTGTCAGGGAACGTGCAAAGGAAATTCCCGATAACCCCGGCATATTAATGTCCAGGAAAATGATATCTACCTGTGTCTGGTTCAGCTGATGGGTGGCTTCAAATGCATCCGGGCATTCTGCCAAAATGCTCAGGTCTTTCACTTCAGCAATGTATTTTCTGAGTACATCTCGAGAAAGGGGCTCATCATCTATGATCATGCAGGTAGCCATTGTCAATCCTTAAGTTTAATTTGAAGTTTTACGTCGAATGTTCCTTCCTCTTTGCTAATGGAAAGTTGGTGTTTTCCCGGATATAGCAATTTCAACCGCTGTTTTGTATTATCGATGCCGATGCCTTTCCGTTTGTCCAGCTCCACCGGGTCGCTACTTCCCATACTGTTCTCTATTCGGAAGTCCAGTTCCCCCGAACAGATCTTTATATTGATATGGACAAAAGCTCCTCCGGTTCCACCCTGCAATCCATGTTTAAAACTGTTTTCAATGAAAGGGATCAGTAACATGGGTGCAATCTCCTTATCACCGGAATCTCCTTCCAATTTCAGCTGGATATCTGTGTGGATGGGATCCACCCTGTGCCGGTACATCTCCACATAATCTTTTATCATGCCGATCTCCTTTTCCAGCTTTACCCGGGAATGTACGGTTTCATAGAGGGTGTATTTCAGGATTTCTGACAATTGAAGTATCACCCTGGGTGTTCGTTCTGACTTTTCCAATGAGAGGGCATAGATGGTCTGCAGGCTGTTCAGGAGGAAGTGAGGATTGATCTGCGACTGCAGTGCTTTTAATTGATGACTGGTGGTCATCCGTTCCATCCTCAGAAGCATAAACCAGCTCCTGGAAAGTTTAAGAAGGGTAGTAAGCAACAAAATGCTGCCAGTATAAAGTATAAGCTGTGGAACGCTGTAGTAAGAGATAAAATAGTAATTGGGCAGGATCAAATCGATCCATCCATCGAACAGGAAGTAGAGAAATAGCGCTCCTGCACCCATCAGCAATATGAAGAAGCAAATAAATAACAGGTACTGTTCTCTTCTGAGGTAGCGTGGGATGAAGTGATAGAGGTTCAGATAGACAATAGCGATGAGCGGTACTACGAAAATGAAAGTATAGATCAGGTCAATTTTCTCATATGAACCGGAAGTCTTAAAGATATTCAACAAAATCACCAGTACAATTCCCCAGAAAATGAGGTGTTGCCACCACCGCACACGAAAGATCATCAGGTCGGTCAGACTCAAACCTTTTGGAGGATTGTCTATAGTGCTTCCCATGATAAGGCCTCAATTTACTAAGAAAGGCGGGTTTCGGGCAATTTTTTTCGATGAAACGGGTCAGTTGTTCGGTGAATATTGCTTAAAATGGTGGTATACCTTTCATGGCATTGTTCTTGCGGTTTTTACATTATTACCACATAAAAACCAACAATCATGGACCTGAAAAAATCAAATAGCGCAAATCTTGAAAAAAGAGAAGGAACACGTTTCATACTGGGACTTATTGTCTCTCTTTCAATCATTCTGATCAGTTTTGAATGGACAATTCTATCTCCTGATATGAGCAGGATTAACACTGCAAAAGAGATCGAGTACGATATTGAAATGATTGAGCTTATCCGAAGAGAAGAGCCTAAACCCTTGCCAAAGGAGGAATTGCCTCCCATTGATGATGTGATCGAAATCGTGGACGATGATTATGAAATTGAGATCGATTACTCATTTGATCGGGAAGTTGATAGGGGTACCGAGTATATCTTTAAGAATTTCTCAGATGAGGGTACTGAGATTGTTATCGAAGAGATAGATTTTGTGATAGTTGAAGAGATGCCGTTGTTTAATGGCGGAGATCCCAGAATCGAGTTCTATAGATACATTGTGCGTCATCTGAAATATCCTGAAATTGCAGCTGAAAATGGTGTAAGCGGAAAAGTTCAGGTCCAGTTTGTGGTGAACGCAAAGGGATTCGTTGAGCGAGCCACGATTACCCGAAGTGTCGATCCGGCCCTGGATCAGGAGGCATTGCGGGTGATTTTGTCATCTCCCAAATGGACTCCCGGAAAGCAAAGGGGAAAAGCGGTCAATGTGATTTATACTTTTCCAATCAATTTCGTTTTACAGTAATGCAGCAACGAATTCAAAAGGAAGATCGGATTCAATGTGACACAAGTTTGGAATGTGTTCACCTGAATCCGATCTGGCATTAACAAACAAAAAGTACTGTACCCGTCTATTAATGAACCATTGCTGTTGCGGTTTCCGGATTAATTACTGTGGCAAGCTGGTTAATGGCAGTAACCGGAAATCCAGCTTTTTCCGCATGTTCATTGAGGATATTTTCATCTACTGCTTTGAAAACGCAAAAGATCTTGTCAGCGGTTACATAACTGTGCAACCACTCAATGTCCGGTCCCTGCTCTTCACTAACAGAGTTGGATAATTGCGAAACTTCTTTTAATTGTTCGGCCGTTAACGCGCCGGCACCTGGCATGTCTCTCTCGATGACATACGTCTTTAATTTGGATTCTTTTTTCATGTTCTGTTTTTTAGATGAATAATCTTTGGTGAATGCTTCTGCAATCTCTCTATTCTGTGAGAATGCAACTGTACCGGTAATCATCAGTAGTGCAAAAGTGATGGAAATTGTTTTTTTCATTGTTTTCATAATGCTTGTTTTAAGTGAATTTATACACTACAAAGGTCGATTATCAGTTGCGTAACGACTGAAATTATTCATTCATAGACAAGCACTATTAGACCATTCTTAGACGAAACAAGAACTTTTCTCAGGCAAGGCTTTTCAAGAACTCAGCTGGAGGAACGCCGTATCTCTTCTTGAAGCATTTCGTGAAATAAGAAGGATTGGTAAAGCCCAATTCATATGTAGTTTCAGAGATATTCTTATTCTCTTTTTGCATTAATGTGATGGCATCATTGAGTCTCATCTCTTTTAATAGATCAATGGGAGATAGGCCGGTAATGTGAATGGTTTTTCTGTAGAGCTGGGACTTGGAAACACCCAGTCTTTTACAAAATTCATCCATCCTGACTTCCTGGTCAGACAATGAATCATGAAATGCATCTATTAAGCGGTTCAGGAATAGCTCTTCTGCAGAACTAAAAGCCCTTATTTGACTGGAACCATTAAACGCATGAACATTGCTTCCTTTATACAGCTCCTTAATTATTGATGTTGTTTTGATCTTGCCTGACTCAGAAACAGCGCTTAACCTTTTTGCCATTTTTATAGCATCCCCAAATATCTTACTGTTTTCTGTCACCGGTATACCTGCACTTAATCCAATCTTTAATTCAACCTCCGGAAGATCGGTACAACTGTTTTGTATCTGGATAGATTCTTGCATGTTAAGTGCACACTCCACGGCATTGGTTACAGATGCAAATGAGGCCAAGACCGCATCATGGTTTTCTACCTTTAATCCACCATAATCATGAATGGATCTGTGGGCAAGATCATTGAAATTCTTTATCAGCTCACCGCTAATTATTTTCCCGTATTTGCAATCAGACATGGCCCGGTCCTTCAGGTCAACGACCAATATGGATCGAAACGCTGGATCATTAAAGATTGAATGTTCTGTTGTACTGCTTGCCTCAGTTGAATCCGGATCGTGTATTCTTCCTAAGAATGCATTGACAATGTTACTGTTCACCTCTATGATTTCATGGGGGATAAGTCCATGTGACATTCCGTGCATATCTCTTACGGACTGCATATTAGGAGCTTTCATCAGGCAAAAAGCATTTCCTCTCTCTACATCTACCCAGTAGGTCATAACTTCAACATCATAATCTCCCTGGATTTCAATATCTTGAGCAGAAGCCTCTGCAACGGCACCGGCTGTAATCCCCGGCACATCATGTCTATCCATGTAAATTGGCATGCTCGTGGTTTATTAAAGGTAGTTGTGGTTGAAAAGATCCATTCTTTATTTATTTGGCAAATAAAATACGTCCACTTTTGCAATAGAAACCATTGGAAACGATAATTAACACGTTATTTAACAAGACCGTATTAAAGCTTAACTTTGGTGATATTTTTTATTACCACCAGATTATATTCCTATGGAACAGAAAATCCTAATCCTCATAAACGATGCTCCCTACGGGACTGAAAAAGCATATAACGCCTTGCGTCTGGCGATGCAACTCAGTAAAGAGCATGCAGAAGTGGAAGTAAGGGTCTTTTTAATGGCCGATGCGGCCAACTGTGCAATTGCCAATCAAAATACCCCCAATGGATATTACAACATCGAAAGGATGCTGAAAGCCATTCTTCTCAAGGGTGCAAAGGTCAAGATCTGTGGAGGATGTGCCGAAGCCAGAGGATTAAAAAATGCTCCTCTGATTGAAGGGACGGAACTCAGCACCATGGCTGAACTTACCAATTGGGTAGTGGACAGTGATAAAGTGGTTACTTTCTAAACTCTTGCTAATTGCTTTAACCTCTTTTCCAGTTCTGATTCGATATTCTCCTGGACATAGGGTCTGTTTGCACTGAAGTCAATGAGTCTGCCTTGTTTATCAAAAATCATATAACACGGTACCCAGTCAATCTCCATGAACTTTAGCATTTTCGCAGTTCCCCAATCATGATCCACCATACGGTAATGATTCTCGTCTGTTAATGATACTTCAAAGATTTCATCCCAGACATTTTGTGAGGGAGGATCCTGTGCCAGGAATACGAATTCAATAGGAAAATCAGATAAACGATTCTTCAGATCCCTTGAATGTGGCATTGCCGATCTACAAGGCGCACAACGAAGGCTCCATAAGTCAAGATAAACAACCTCTCCTTCGTATTTATTCATCATCTCTTTAAATGAGAGTTGGACATTTGAGGTGTCTACAATCATGGTTTCGGTGAATGAAGAATGCAGGGGTTGGCCTATCAGTGATTGTTTTTCATTGTATTTTGTATATGCTTTTTCAACCGTCCGGGTTGAATATTTATCTCTGTCAAGCTTCAAAAAAGTATTGTATACCAATGTGTCAAATCGATTTTGGGTAAATTCTGAAATTACCCATTTAGCCATTACATACTCCTGGGTTTTACCTTGAAGGGAATCAAATAGAACAGCTCTCATAGCCTCCGGATAGGTGAACGAGGGGTCCATTTGAATTACCTCTCTCCCTTTTTTAAAAAGAAAATTCCTGAGATTGTGGATATAGTTAAATGAAATGACTTTCCTGTCATCCATGAAGTTCTCAAGGCAATTTAATCTTAAGTACTCGTCGGATAATTCAAGGGAATCTACTGGAGTTTTATGAACGTACGCATATTTACGGGGATAACCCTGAATCCGGTTCTCGTAAATTATTTGTGTTTCAATGTTATAGAAATCAAGAAATTCAGGTTCCAGATTATTGATATTAGAATAAGTGTCCAAAAAGGCCAATCGTTTCTTCTTGAAGTCGTTCATCTCAGAGGCAAATTCAGATGGAGACAATTTTCCCTTATTATACTCAGCAGCAAATTGTCTCTCTCCGGTACCCGCCTTATTTGCGGCAAACAAGAAGTTATTTTTCTCTGCCCCTTTTCCTCCAAAAAACAGAGAATCGTCATAAATCTCAATATGATAACTATCCCCTGGTATAAATACCAAATGTTGATATATATTTCCTGCATACATTCTTCCTGTGGCCATTCTTTCTATGGGAATGACTACTGAGAATTGCGAATTACTATCAACATGTGCAACGTATTGCGCTCCAAAATCACCAATGGAATTATCGATAACTCCCACAAACCTCACCTCTGTTATATCATTTGGATACACTTCACCAGTAACAGTTACTTGCTTCAGGTCGTTTGGAGTCTTACATGATATTGTAAAAAGAATGGTCGCACAGATAGCTAAAGTAACCCTCATGATTCATCATTTTTTAATAATGCCATGTAATCAGCTGACTTAATAAAGTTAAGGTTAATCAGTGGGATATCATGATGGAGTTATCAATATGAAAGGTTGAGATATTAGTACAGCAGAATGGCTATAAATATGTAACTTGAATCCTAAATATGAATATGGAAAAAGAATTCAGTTTTACTGGACGCATTAGAAGCTTTAAATATGCCGGACAAGGTATTATAACCATGATAAAGTCTCAGCATAATGCATGGATTCATTCTTTAGCAACTATTCTTGCAATAGTTTCCGGTGTCGTTTTCAACATTACTAAATCAGATTGGTGTTTTATTATCCTTGCAATTGTAGTTGTCTGGATGGCAGAGGCATTAAATACGGCATTCGAATTCTTAGCAGATGTCGCTTCACCAGAGTTTCATCCTCTTGTTAAAAATGCCAAAGATGTCGCTGCCGGAGCAGTTTTGATCTCTGCCATCGGTTCAGTTGCTGTGGGAATAATAATAGTTGGTCCATACTTCATAAAATTGTTAGGATAACTCCGATCAAAAAAGAGATTTCCATGAGATATGGCCTGCAGTTTTTAATAAAAAATCATAACTTGGATTTGAAATAGTACTATCATTCTAAATTACTCAACCATGGCCAAGAAAAAATCAAAAAAGAAAGAGGGAAAGAAAAAGGATTCTGTGAAAAAGAAATTGATGAAGTTGAAACTCAGAAAGAAGAAGGATGCGAAGAAAATAGAGGCAAAGAAGAAAGAAGCGAAGAAAAAGGAGGCAAAGAAGAAGGCAGCAAAGAAGAAGGGTGCGAAGCAGAAAGAAGTGAAGAAGAAGAAAGCTAAGAAAAAAGAACCCAATCAAGTGTTGAGCGTTAAAAAGCCTGTGCCAGTTGCTAAACCTCAACCCAAGGCACCGGTTGTCAAAAAGGCGGACCACAGTTCAAATTACAACGTGACAAATGCCATTAAAAAACTCAGATCTTTGAAAACCAGGGAGGAGCTTCTTTCATTTATTAAAGGCGAGAAAAGAGTTACGATTACACGGGTAATTCCTGCGGCAATGAATCGGCTAAAATAGAGATTCACAAATATCCTGTGGGGAAGCGGCAGTTGAAGTATCTGAACCTGGAGGAGATGAGATCTCAACTGTTGTCCACTGACAGCACCTCAGGATCGTTTACACTCAACGTGTATGACCAGGTTTTAATCAATTTTATACATAGTCAATTGAAGGATCATGGACACTATCACGCTTCAGGTTTAGTTTGAGCGGACCTGTTTTTCATCCTGTTCCGGTATCGGGCCATCATAAGGCTTCAATTTGAGAAAAACGCCATACTCATCCTGATCGTCTGTATACCCTCTGGCAAAGATATTTTCGATATCACCAATGGTTTTGGGATCATTGGCGTATTTCTTGATGAATTTCTGAAGCTCGTCTGTGGAAGCCGTTAGCACATGCCGGTCGTAATCAAGCGACTCAATGGTTTCATGTTTGATACGGATCCGCTTCTGTTCGAATAACTCGTTCAGCCAATCATCTCCATACCAATATATCAGAATACTCTCTTTATTGCACTGTACCCTGGCCAGCGTATGTACTGGAATATGATGCCAACTTGTGAATCCGGAGCTGCTGTGATCCCCATCCGGATCCGGAGCAAAATCTACATAAGAGACTCCATTCAGTTGAAAGAGTGTTGCTGTTAGTTCCGCTTTCGAATTGTGATCTTCGTAATAAGTAATACTGTAGGTGCTATCCATTTTCTCATCTCCAGGGAAAGATTCCGTATATGTGACATGATGGACAGTGTCTGTTTTCTTCTCTCCCCAGATCAATTCTTTAAAGATGTCAGGTTCAATGGTCCAGATACAGGAGTCTTCATCAATCCAGTTTCCCACCATGGCAGGATCAAAGTATTTGTCTTTCTGTTTGAAAAAAGGATGCAGTGAACTCACCAGGCAGCCTGTCATACTGATCAATGTCAGTATAATGATTATAACGATGGATCGTTTCATGATGTTTCAGTTTTGATTTCACTGTAAAAGTGAGGCAAGGATGACTGCAACACAACTTTTTTCGATGAACCGGGCCGGATTGTCGGTGAAAAAATTATAAGTAGTTTTAAAGCAACCCTGAGGGGTGTTCTTTCATCTTGTATGCAGAATAAACAATTCGGGATTATGAAGAAAATAGTATCTCTGCTGGTATTGACACTGCTCATATCCTGTGAGAAAGATTTCATGGAGGCTGAAAACCTGGGTCCGAATGCAAACATTGTAGGAACGTGGATTGAGAAGGGGTATGAAGATGATCTGCTGTTACTTGACCGCTCCACAAACCTCGATTCGTCTAAATATGGCTTTTCTATCCATGAGGATGGAAAATTCATTGAGAGGAAAAATGCCGGATCTTGTGGTACTCCTCCCATCTTTTATGATAATTTTGAAGGAACGTGGGAGGCTGTGTCCGACAGCTTGCTGAATATCACAGTGGGCTACTGGGGAGGTACAATGACTTATCAAATAAGAATTGTTTCCCTTGACCAGGAAAATCTTGCAATCAGGTACCTCTATGCCGCGGACCGGGCCCAAGCCAGGTAATTCCTATATTTCGTAGGAGTCACTGTTTCACACCTGAAAATATTCCTTGTTTTGTTTTAGATTGTTATTGAGGTCAAAATATTTGTACTTTCTTTAATATATTTTATTCATTATGCGCAAAGGTTTATCAATTGGCGTGGATGTGGGAGGCAGTCATGTTACTTCGGCTGTGATCAATCTTGATGACAATGCTGTTTTGTCAGAAACCCTGTCAGGCAGGGATGTGGATACCAGTGCCGAAGCTGATGTGATCATTCGATCCTGGGCCGAAGCCATCATTGAATCCATGGCAAAGAGCCCTGAACCGGTAACAGGTATCGGCATGGCCATGCCTGGCCCATTCGACTATTCAAAGGGGATCGCTCTTTTTCGCGGGCTTCCGAAATTTAATAAGCTCTATGGCCTGAATGTTAGCCAGGCTCTGCAAACCGAACTGAATACCCCTATGCCTATTCGGTTTATGAATGATGCATCGGCTTTTGCTGTGGGAGAAGCTTTTGCCGGATCGGGAAAAGGTTTCAACAGATTGATGGCCATTACCCTGGGAACCGGCTTTGGATCTGCCTTTCTGCAAGAGGGGATTCCTGTGATCGAGCGTGAAGATGTTCCTGAATTGGGATGTGTGTACCACCTTCCGTATAAAGATGGCATTGTTGATGAGTACTTTTCTACCAGGTGGTTCGTGGGACGTTATGAAGAGCTCACCGGAAAACAGGTAAAAGGGGTCAAAAGTATTGCAGACCTTGCCGGCAGCGATGAGGTTGCAAAGGCGTTGTTTGATGAGTTTGGCAGCAACCTGGGAACCCTCCTCTCCCCGTGGTTTAAAAAGTTCAAAGTCGAAGCGCTGATTGCCGGTGGCAATATCTCAAGGGCATGGCCGTTGTTTGGCGGGACATTCGACCTGGCTTTGAAAAATGAAAATGTAGACATCGTTACCGCAGTATCTGAACTGAAAGAGCATGCTGCATTGTTGGGAAGTGCCCAGTTGCTTGTTGAGGAATACTGGAAGGACATGAAAGATGTCGTGGCACAGATGTAGTTTACACAGTTTAACCACGCTCTGGAGCTGGAGTCCCTTGTACCTTAGTCGTGGGAGGATCTCTATTAATCGATGGGGATAGTTACACCCCCAACTATCTGCAGTCCACGATTTTTCACCATAGATTCTCCTCCTTCTGTGTAAGATGTCGAAACTGTCAGGATTGTAATGAGTCCATTGCTATTGTAAGGAATCAATCAAGGAGTTTACCTCCATATTGATCTTCAGGCCAAAACGGGTGTTCTTTCTTCCCTGATCAGGCCCGGTGGGATCTAACAGGGAGATACTTGATCCGCTGTCTTTAAGCATTCTTTCATGTTCTGATGTCCATTCCATTCCAAGAAAATCGGAGAGAAACAGATAACGCTTCTTTGCGGCATGACTCCCGTTCCTGGCTAAATAGTAAAACAATTTTTGGAGATCTGTTCTTTTCTGAGAATGATATATGGCTTTCCCAATCCCAATGATCCCTCCGCATAAATGGGGTTTTGATACTGCATCTACTATAGTCTTTTCCAGGTCACTAACCATGGCTCGCTCCTGGTTGGTTACCCAGGTTTCCAGATATCCGAAAAACCTCCTGTAGGTATGATATATAAAATGA
>JBDLIX010000139.1:0-14512 GCA_039714655.1 Bacteroidota bacterium | reverse complement strand
TACGGGTTTTACAAATAATTTCTTCATGGCTTTGAAATTAGTTTCATACTGTTCTACGTAAGAAGACAAATTTTGTTAAGATATCGTTGCAGAGTTCTGGGTAAAGGCCGATCCGGAATACAAACCAGCTTCTAAGCTGAGGGAGAAACTGGCAGAACTGGGTGTTTTTGCTCAGTGATTCTAATTAACTCAAGTTGCTACCTATAACAATAGACATCAATGCTTTAACATCTTGATGTAAATTATTAACAATGTGCGCATTGAGTATGGTTTTTATTTGATAAATATATAAAAATCCTCCAGATTACAGTTGCGAAACCTTTAAACCTGGAGGATTATGATAAAGAAGTGTATTGCAGTTTACGTATTTATTGATGATCTGCTCAAAAAAACTAATCACAATGAGCCAAAAATAGAAATATGTCTGATGCAGAGATCGTTACTACGGTCCTTGTATCGGAGATTGCACCAGTTCGGGGATCTGATTGTCGATCTGTTCTT
This sequence comes from Bacteroidota bacterium, assembly GCA_039714655.1. GTDB lineage: Bacteria > Bacteroidota > Bacteroidia > Bacteroidales. The sequence continues at coordinate 14,011 of JBDLIX010000139.1, read as the reverse complement.
CCAGTTATCTGCTTTGGTATCATCCCGGTACTCTGGTTGCATTTTGGTATTCTGGTTGCATCATGTAATGTTCAATTCTTTATCAAAGTGTTGCACAGTTTTAGTGACAATTGCAGTCTGACGAAAAATCCCTTCTTCGAATTTAAATAATTGTAAAAACGCTCGTTTCAAAATAGTACCCTTTCATTACCTCAAGACTACCGAACATTCCGATTTCTTTACCGATTTGAATGAGGCGTAACTCTTATAAGGCTCTGAATATCTTTGTTTTATAGGGTTTATATCTTATTTTTTCATAAATTTATTGAACACTTCCTGATCTACCCTCTCTTCCGAATAAATAGAAGTCCTATTAAGTGTAGCGAACCTTAATCTCGAAATATAATTCACTGAATATTTGACAATATTCAGCTATTTGAAGTAGAGAATATTTTGAACTAAACACAGGAGGAAACTAAAGATGATTCAGTTTACGAAGATTATTGTACGAGTTATTGATCTTGATGGTCAGCCGGTTGATTCCGCTGAAATCAAGATTGGTTCCGTGGCCGGCAAGTCGCTGGGAGGTGGGCGCTATGAGCTCACAGGGGTTCCTGAAGGAGAGATCTTTGTCGAGGTCACCGATCCATCCTATGAGACGCGCAATGTTAAAGTCAATGTGTCGAGAAAGCGCACGGTAAATGTCGTTGTTGGAGAACGAGGATTACCAATACTCCCCAGAGGTGGTCAGGAGGTACCCTTTCGCAGCCCAAAAGACAAACTGGGAGTTGTCACCAAAGGAGAAAAGGGTGTAACTGCTGTGGATTCCTGGGCACAACAGAACGGGATCGGAGTGGATCGGCCCTATGGTCCCGGTTTCGCAATTTTGACCGTACCTGACAAACATAGAAAACTTGATCCAGGTCAGTTGGGATCACTGGATGGAGTAGTCCACGTTGGGCCTTTGGTAAATCCTAGGCCCGACAGTGTGTCAATTCTCACAAGAAAGGTCGTTATTCGGACCGTATCCGGCACCACCTCGAAGGAGGTGAAACAGATCGCAAAGGATGCTGGATGTAAGGTTCTCCGTGAGCTCTCGCTTGCCAATATGTGGGTCTTAGAGGTTTCTGACATCACTGATCTCTACGCATCATTGGCGGCTGCCAAGGCCTTGAACCTGAATGAGAAAATCGTCACAGCTGAACCTTCTCTCGCTGCTGCCGGAGTAGCAGATACCATTACACCAACCGATGAGCTGTTTGGCGATCAATGGCATTTCCAGCGTGTACGGATTCCCGATGCCTGGCAGCATCTTCGGGATGCTAACCCCACCGGTGTGAATCCCGGCGATTCCGGCGACCTAGCATATGGCTCTGCCGACATTGTAATCGGAGTGGTTGATACCGGTGTGATTACTGAGACCGTTGCGGGCGTGACCACGCCGGCTCATCCTGAATTCCAGGGGAATGTGAGCACAGGTGATCCTAAGGCAATTGTTTTCTTTGATTTTGAGAATATGGTCACTAACAATGATGACCCAAACTCTATTCACAGCGATGGTTATCACGGGAGCGGCTGTGCCGGGATAATAACCGCACGTGTCGAGAATCCCTCAGGTGTTGCTGGTGAGGAGGAGGGGGTAACTGGTGTTGCACCCAATTGTCGAATGGTCTCAGCATTGGGATCGAGTGGACAAACAGAGGATGAGCTTTCTGACATCTATTTATGGCTGGCAGGGCTTAATCCCGCGAGTACTGATCCAGACTTTCCGGATCCCCTCCCTACACCTGCGGCGGTAATCACGAATAGTTTCGGTGGCCATCTCCCAAATATATGGCCCATTTCGGACCTCATGGATCAGACTCTCATTGACATTACCGATAACGGACGGGGCGGATTGGGATGTCTTACCTTCTGGTCGACAGGGAATGGTTTCAGCAATAATTTTTGGACAATGCGCCCCTATGCTTCGCATGAACGCACCTTTGGCATCGGAGCATTGACCAATGCAGATGTCAAAGCGAACTATTCGAACTGGGGTGATGGGATCGATCTTTGTGCCCCGAGTAGTGGTGGTACCGAAGATATCATGACAACAACCATACCCGGAGCAGGTGATACGGCCGGTCACACCGGTGGCGACGATGATTACATCTCATGGTTTGGTGGAACCTCGGCGGCGACACCCCTTGCAGCCGGGGTGGGTGCCTTGGTTCTGAGTATGGATCCCACGCTGACATGGGAAGAAGCACGTGAAATCCTGATTCGAACAGCGGAGCGAATCGACACAGGTAATACGGATCCGGATGGCCAATGGCGTGATGATGATGGTGACGGGGATGATGAGTACAGCTGGTGGTACGGATTTGGCAGGGTTGATGCAAAACGTGCAGTATGTGTGGCCCGTAACACAATCGAGGTCGATCCCTTGGTAGGATTCGTGGATGTGCCCGAAGAGGAAACCGCAATTCGACCAGTTACAATACGTGTACATGGATGGCGGCCGCGCGAGTTCGAAATCGCTGACGGGCCAAACATCACCTCAGGACCAGCCGATTCGTTTCAAATCCATGGAAGTGATAAGGCAAACTGGGAGGGTAGTTTCGAGTGCAATGACGAGACACTCCACATCTGGTTGAAATACACAGGCACCAACGACGGCGATATAGCCACAGGATCTATTGTCATTCGTTGTGTGGAAACCGGAGAAGAGTTTCCGGTTACAATTTCGGCCAACACCATTGCACGGCCTAAAACCGCATTAGTATTGGCTTTGGATCGTTCTGGAAGCATGAATGATCCGGCAGGAGATGGGCGTTTAAAAATTGAGCTTGTTCGCGATGGTGCAGCGGTGGTTCCTGTCCTTGCCCATAGCGAAACCGGACTAGGGGGAGTACGCTGGGACACTGACGCGGACCTTGCCGGTTCGATGACAATTGAAGAGGCCGGGGAGGAGATAATCGGTGTCGGGCGTACGAATCTTTCATCCTTTGTCGCGAATCATGCTACTAATCCCATGGGAATGACTGCCATAGGCGATGCCGTTGAGGCTGCTCAGTCTCTTCTCGACGATGCCCACGGATATGATCACAAGGCTATGGTGGTTCTCACTGATGGCAATGAAACGGAATCCAAGTATATCTCGGAGCTGAGTGGAGCGGACCTGCATTCCCGGATCTATGCCATCGGTGTAGGTACACCTCAAAACCTCGATCCAGTAGCGCTCGATACACTCGCCGGATCGCACCGAGGCTACATGGTACTTACGGGAGAAACGACAATAGATGATCAGTTTCTACTAACAAAGTACTACCAGCAGATACTGGCCGGTATCACGAACACTGAGATTGTTGTTGATCCGCAGGGATGGCTGCCGCCGGATGTTGAAGTGACACACCAGTTCCCGGTGAACGAGACCGATAGAGAGATTGATGTAATCGTACATACCCGGTATCCTTCGGTTCTTGAAATGTCTGTAAAGACTCCTGATGGAAAGGTGATTCAGAGATGGGATGTCAACGGACTGGATTCACAATATGTGGTTGGTCATGGTACTGCCTACTTCCGACTAGCTTTACCAAGCTCCCTCTTCGAACCCCAGGACCCGAAACAGCTCTGGACTGCTTGTCTGAAGATTAACTCGAAGAAATGGAGCTACTTAATCAAGAAAATCAGGCAAAAAGAGGAAGAGCATGAAGCTTCTGCATCAACCACAGGAACCATGGTCCACGGTCTACACTATGCGTTCACCACTCAAGCACGCTCATCGCTCCGAATGGATGTACAGGTAACGCAGGCAAGCCGGGAACCCGGTTCAGAAGCCATTATCAGGGCTAAGCTCATTGAGTATGGTTATCCGCTGAATTCTGATGCAAAAGTCATGTGTTGCATCACAGCTCCTGATCGAACGGAAACAGAACTCGATCTTGACTACCTGGCACCGGGAACCTACGAAGGATCTTTTAAGGCATCGATGGCCGGATCCTGGCGAGTAAGAGTATACGCTGAAGGGACCACCTCATTGGGGAGCCCGTTCAGCCGTGAGGCAATCCGGACCGTTAATGTGTGGCCTGGCGGTGATAGACCTGCACCTGAGAAGCCAAAGGAGAACACCCTGGAAAAACTACTGGAGTGCATCTGCAAGAGAGGGGTAATCGATCCCGAGGCGGCAAAGAAGTATGGCATAGATATCAAGAAACTGTGTGAATGTGTTTCCCGGAATGACCAGAAGCAGAGGTTGACTCAGTTGCTTGCGTCGAAAGATTACATAAAGGCAAGCGACAACTGCTAAGACATATAAAGGCATCGGGAACCTATATTAACCAGTCTTTAAAATACCTAATGGTGCTGAATAACTGAATTATGGCTTTGAAAAACTGGCATTATGGTAAACTACTAATTATTTAGGTTTGGGGTCTGGCAATTGTTAAGTTAATATCGGAACCATTGGGAGGTTCCCTAAGACCGGTAATTGAGATTATTATTGATGATGTTTTTCAGAAAGTTAAGATCACATTGTTTAGTCAACCAGATCCCGCCGCCGACAAACTTATTATAGTTCTTGAGGAGATTTCAAAGATATACGTTAGCCTTGACAATGAACTAACAAGTTTTTTGGCATTATCCTTAGACAGTAATATGACTTATGATCAGGTGAATGAGATTGAAGAAGATCTGCTTAATATTGAGGGTGGTGAATTAATTGTAAGAGTATCTGAAGCTCGTGGACACTGTAGTAAGATCAATAACATTTATAACATGCATCTACAAGGATGGTTTGGATCATCTTTATCGAGAGAACAAAACAATAATGTGCCATATCCAGCCATGAAAATGCGTTCCCGCTAAGCGTAAATCCCGCTGATACTGCAGTTGATGCCGTTTATTAGGAAATCACTGCCTGTTATTACAGAAATCGACCGTAATTTTGACGGCTAATCTTTGTTTCATAACTTATTCGCATTCAGAAGGGCAACCCTAGCCGGACACACTCAATGGAACACTACCGAATTACCCCCGTTTATCTATAAATTTAGTAAGCAACAATAAACAATCTGCCTATGGGGAAAAAATTTTACAAAAAATGCAGGAATAGCTTAGTGTATTATTCTGCGCGTTCATTGGGCCTTATACAATGAGTTTGAACTTTTTAAAAATGGTACATCCTTAAAACTTTAGATATGAAAAAAAAACCTAAATGCTCAAAGGCAGTTTTTAAGGACTTTTGGCCTTCTAAAGCATTTCTAATTACTAGACTTTCACTGTTTTTGCTATTTTTAGGAGCAATTCAGGTGTTGGGCCAGGATCGTGTTGTCACCGGTAAGATAATTGATCAAGATGGCGCTCCCATTCCCGGGGTTAATATTCTAATTAAAGGTACAGCCCAAGGTTCTATATCTAATTCTGATGGTATTTTCTCCATTTCAGTTGATGATCCCAATACCGTACTTGTGTTCTCCTTTATCGGAATGGCAACACAGGAGATCACTGTTGGATCGAATTCGGAAATAAATGTTACCATGTTAGTAGATTCTGAGATCCTGACAGAGGTGGTAGTGGTAGGTTATGGTACGATGCAAAAGGAAAACCTGACTGGTGCTGTGGCCTCTGTAGATGTTCCTTTAACTCTTGAAGCAAAACCTATTGCCGATGTGGCAAAAAGCCTTCAGGGTGTTGTTTCTGGTGTTACCATTACTTATGACAATGGGAACCTTAACGAGGAGCCAAATATCAAGCTAAGAGGTTATGGTTCTGTGAACGGTGCCAACGATCCTCTGGTTCTTATTGATGGAGTTGAAGGAAGGTTGTCTGATGTAAACCCAGAAGCTATTGCTAAAATATCTGTCCTTAAAGATGCAGCTTCATCTTCCATATATGGAGCCAGGGCTGCCTTTGGTGTAATACTTGTAACCACAAAAGAAGGAACACCAGGAAGAACAGTTGTTAACTATTCGAACAACTTTGCCTGGAGCACACCCATTTGGGACATCGAACATGCACATATGGAGGAACTGATGGAAGCAATTCATGTCGGAGCCTTCAGGAATAACGGGGGTGCACCATTTGCATTTGGTATGGGCGGAACAGACTGGAGAGAAAAAAGTATTGCATGGGAGGAACAGTATGGATACCTGGGAAGCGGTATGGATGACGAAACCATGATGGAAGGACGTGATTTTGAGGTTATAGGCGGACAGTTTTATTCATACAGGTCCTGGGATGTTTTCGGTCAGATATTAAATGATAATGCTTTTTCTCAAACACAAAACTTGTCGATTAGCGGAGGATCTGATAGAGTACGATATAATCTTTCTTATCGTTACAATGCCAAAGAAGGTCTGTATAAAGTAAATACCGAGACTATGGATCGGCATAACCTGAATTTTAATGTTAGTGCAGACCTGACTGACTGGGCTACTGTGAATTTAAAGACAATGTACTCAAAGAAGATATATGAAGAGCCCTTTAATTACAGAAGCGGCTCTTTGGGATATCTTTTCTATGCCTTACGATGGCCAAGCAATTTCCCATATGGACTTTCTGATGGTAGTTATTATGGTGCTCCAGAGGGAAACAGCTTTATTGGTCCCATAGGATTCCTCAGGGAAGCAAACAGGAACCATCTGGAAAGAGATTATTCAAAACAAACAATTGAGGCTGTATTTGATGTACTGACCAGGGAGACTCATGAGATTGATTTTACCGCAAACATTTCTTATGCTCACTCCAGTGATGTGGATCATATAAAAGGTGGAACTATACCAATGATAAATTGGTGGAGCCAGGGAAATCCTCCTGTGTTTGATCCTTTGTATTACTCAGGAACCAGTTCCAGGAACAGAACATCTTACACAACTATGAACAATAAATTGTATTCTGCAAATGCGTATGCAAATTATACGAATACATCCTTCGAGGGGCATACTTTTAATGTTCTGGTTGGTTCAAATCTGGAGAAAAACGAGTATTTGAGTGTATATGCAAACAGGCCTTTCCTACTGGATCCCAATCTTCCGGAATTGGGATTGGCTACCGGTGACCCCAATGTAGACAACAGCAAAGTGAACTGGAGTGTACTGGGCTTCTTCGGCAGGATTAACTACAATTTCCGCAATAAGATCCTTTTGGAATTTAATGGTAGGTTGGATGGATCCTCAAGATTCCCGGCAGGAGACCAGTATGCTTTCTTCCCTTCCTTTTCTGCCGGTTATAAGATCTCAGAAGAAGACTATGCAAGCTTCCTGAAAGGTGCAGGGATCAATAATCTTAAACTGAGAACTTCCTGGGGACAGATCGGTTACCAGGATGTAGGACAGTTTGCGTTCATTTCAACGCTTGGTAGTACAAATGCCAACTGGATTGTGAATTCTGCATTGGAAACAACATTTAGTAATCCGACTGCCGTATCTCCCTCCCTTACATGGGAAACCATTGAGACACTCGATTTTGGAGTAGATATAGGATTATTTAATAATAAGGTTGAGCTGATATTTGACTGGTTTAAAAGAACCAATAAAGATATGTTAGGTCCCGGCGCACAATTACCTGTAGTTTTAGGAGCTTCTGTACCACAGGTTAATTCCGGAGAGATGCAAACCAAGGGCTGGGAACTGACGCTTAATGTCAAGCACAGATTCAGTGATGACCTTAATGTGTACTTTTCCGGTGTTCTATATGATGCCACTGCAGAGATCACAAAGTGGAATAACGAAACAGGTATTTTGTCTGATTTCTATTCAGGGAAAAAAATTGGAGAGATCTGGGGATTTGAATCCAACAGGTTATTCCAGGCTGATGACTTTGATGGAAGTGGAAACTTATTAGATGGTATTCCTGTTCATGATCCTAACATGTATTCAACCGCATTTAACATTGGTCCAGGAGATACTAAATATGAGGATCTGAATGGTGATGGGTTTGTTGATAAAGGAGCCTATACTGTGGAGGATCATGGAGATCTAAAAGTAATTGGAAATCATACTCCAAGGTATGAGTACGGTTTAAGAGCCGGTGCGAATTATAAGTGGTTCGATTTTAGTATATTCTTCCAGGGTATCGGGAAGAGAGACTACTGGGCACAGGGGAATGTAGCCCTGCCAGCTTTCCATTACTCTAATATATTTGCATACCAGGAAGACTTCTGGAGTGAAGACAATACAGATGCCTTCTATCCAAGGCCTTTTACTTCCAATTTATCAAACTATCTGACTAACCAGAGAGATGTGGGCCAGTTGGCCCTTAGCGGATACACAAGATTGCGAGGCATAAACAATTACGTGCCTTCTTCAAGGTATCTTCAGGACATGACTTATCTGCGTCTTAAGGAACTGACTTTAGGTTTCACATTACCAACTGCCGTAACAGAAAGATGGAAAATACAGCTAATGAGAATTTATTTTTCTGCTTATAATATTTGGGAACACATTGGGTCATATATTCCCGTTGATCCGGAATCGCAAACAACTTCAAACACCGGGTTTGTTTCCTATGGTAATGACATACCTATTTCAAGAAGTTATTCATTTGGACTACAAATAACTTTTTAGACTATGAAAAAGACAATATCTATATTAACGATGATATTAATTTTCACAGCTTGTGAAGATTTTTTAGATATTCAGCCAGAAACTGATTTTACCGATGATAACTATTGGACCAGTGAAGCGAACTTAAAGGCGTTTTCATATGGTTTATACAGCGTTTTCCTTGGTTACGGTACGGGTGGATTCTTTGGTGGAGATCATTTCTTCTATGTCCTTACAGATGATGTAATCAGTCTTGATCCAAGAGTAGAAGATGATTTTCCTACGACTATTCCCTCATCCCAATCCGGTACACAATGGTACTGGTCTGATATCCGCAAAACCAATGTTCTAATTCAGGGAGCTGATAAAGCCCTTGTTGATGAGTCTGTCAGAGACAAGTATATTGCCATTGGCCGGCTCTTCAGGGCTGTTGAGTACTGGGAGAAAGTACGCGCTTTCGGAGATGTACCTTTTTATGATGAACCCATTGAGAGTACAGATGAAGAGGCTTTATACAAAGCCAGGGATTCACGTGTAGTTGTTGTGGACAATATCGTAGCTGATCTGGACTATGCTATTGCTAACCTGGATGAGGTGGATGATAAGGTTCATGTAAATAAGTGGACTGCTCTGGCATTAAAATCAAGGATATGTTTAGCTGCTGCAACAACATTTGAATACCATAACGTTGACGGCTCCAATCCGACACAGTTGTACCAGGCCTCTTATGATGCATCGAAGAATTTAATTGATAATGGTCCCTATAGCTTGCACAGCAGCTATATTGAACTTTTTACCAGTGAGGATCTGAGTGCGAATTCCGAAGTTATTCTCATGAAAAAGTATAACGAAAACCTAAGGCACAGTATCCTTAGTTTTATATTCCATGAACCATATTTCGGGTTTACATTAGATGCAGTATCGTCCTTCTTAATGACGGACGGAAGACCAATCAAATATGATGGAGGTACTCATCCGGCTTATACCGAATGGATCTTTAATACAACGGACACAATTATCAAAGCTTTTACATCATACGATATCCCTGTTGAAATCACAGCAAACAGGGACAGGAGAATTCAGGATATCATCGATACAACCAGGGTCGTATTCCTTTTTAATCAAGGAATACCCATGTATTCTCCTGCGAAATATGCAACCTATGCGGAGATTGAAGGTCAACCAACACAGGGAGTACAGGCAACCAGCGACTGTCCTGTTATCCGGCTGGGTGAAATTCTTCTGAACTATGCAGAAGCAGCCTTTGAGTTAGGGTCCATTACACAGACAGACCTTGACAATACAGTCAACTTGTTGAGAGCCAGGGCTGATGTTGCTCCATTAACACTGGACGTTGGGTTTACAGCTGATGATTTGGATCCAACTGTTGATCCATTATTGTGGGAGATTCGAAGGGAGAGAAGAGTGGAACTGATGCTGGAACCATTCAGGAAGTTTGACCTGTTCCGATGGCAAAAAGGTGACTATTTTAATCGGGATGAAGCTTTTGTTGGTATTAAGCCTGATCCATCAGTCGTTTATGAAGAGGGTATCAATGTTCTGCTTAATCCCGATGGCTACCTGTATACTCAGACACCGGAGGACAGAAGAGTACTGTTTGAGGACAATATGTATCTCTATCCCATACCGGCTGACCAGATAACCTTGAATTCAAACCTGGATCAAAATCCAGGTTGGTAATACCCATTTGTTAAGAATAAAAGGCTGTCTAAAAGCTAACTGAGATAGCCTTTTATTTTTTCTGTCAGGAATTGAGAAGATTACAATTGGGTTAAACTGACTTTATCAGCAAATCCTATTTACATCTTAATTCTTAATAAATCAATTATTATGAAAAAGCTAAACCTATTAGTACTGGCAACTATTTTGCTGAGCCTGTTTTCATGTAACCAACCTAAAGAAACAGATATCAAATCTGAGGATATAGGTATTATTCCCGGTGCTGACCAAACAGAGCTTTACCTTTCATTACTTGAAGGAAAAAATGTTGCCATGACCCTGAACCAAACATCCAGAATCGGGGACAGACTCAGCCTGGACAGTTTGGTCTCATTAGGAATTAATGTGGTAAAGGCGTTCGGACCAGAACATGGTTTCAGGGGAGGGAATGTATATGATTCTATAGATACTAAAACCGGAGTGCCAATTATTTCCCTTTACAGGGGTAAACACAAGCCTTCTGAAGAAGACCTGGCCAATGTTGATGTTATGATCTATGATATACAGGATGTGGGTGTACGTTTTTATACCTACCTGGCGACTTTACATTATGTTATGGAAGCTTGTGCGGAAAATGATGTGGAGCTTATTGTACTTGACAGGCCCAATCCCAATGACTTTTATGTTGACGGACCTGTTCTTGAAGAGGGATTTGAATCGTTTGTTGGACTGAATCCTATTCCGATTCTTCATGGATTAACACTGGGAGAATATGCTACGATGCTAAATGGTGAAGGATGGTTGGCGAACGGAGTTCAATGTAAGACAACTGTCATAAAGGTTAAAAACTATGAACATGGAATGCATTATGAATTACCCATCGATCCATCGCCAAACCTGAATTCGATGCAATCCGTTCTGCTATATCCTTCGTTATGTTGGTTTGAAGGAACCATAATCAGCCAGGGACGCGGAACAGACCCATTAATTGCTTTCACTGTACTGGGTAGTCCGGAGCTGGAAGGAAAGTACACATTCTCTTTTGACGTAGTTGTCGACCCCAGGTATGTTTTTAGCGATTATGATACGGTACCCGTAACACATTACGGTCTTGATCTCAGGGATTACGGCACTGACATTTTCAGAGAGACAGGACAACTCAATTTGCAATGGCTTATTGAAATGTACAACGCTTATCCCGATAAAGATAAATTCTTTCGCAAGGACGCCGATGGAGAGTATGGCAGATTTTTTCGGCTGACCGGCACAGATAAACTCTGGAAGCAAATTGTTGAAGGAAAAACGGAGGAGGAAATTAGGGAAAGCTGGGAACCTGCACTATCGGAATATAAGAAGATACGAAAGAAATACTTACAGTATCAATAGAAACAAAGCTATACCCCAGCAAAGGAGAAGAGGCTATTCGCTTTTTATTTAAATTATTAATAATGAAAACCATAAATGGATCTGCATTACTGGTACTGGTTTCTGTTTTTCTGTTGCCTCTTTTAACAGGATGCAATTCAGGAGCTGAAGGACCAACACTGATTATTGAAAACGGAAAGATCGAACTTGGCTTCGATAAACAAGATGGTTCTATATCTTACTTCCACGAAGTTGAAGGTTCACGTGAGTTGATTGACACAAATATCACACATGGTTCACTATGGGAGATGGATATTATCAAATCTTCCGGGATTGAAAAAGTGGATATGTATGCTGCTGCCAACTTCAGTTACTCAAATCCCGATCCTTCTACCCTGATACTGGAGTGGAGTGATTTTCAATCACTTGAAAATAAGGATCTTAAAATTGTAGCAAAAGTGAGTCTTGAAAAAGATAAAGCTATGTCCAACTGGAATATCTCTCTTGAAGGTACTAAAGGGTTGGAGATAAGCCGGGTAGTCTTTCCCAGGGTGAACGGGTTGGTTGATATGGGTACTGAATACCTTGCTGTTCCAACCTGGCTGGGATATCTTTATCACAACCCGAGGGAATCGCTTGAAGAGATGGCAGGGAGGGCACGCTTTACATTTAATTATCCGGGTATTTCACTTCAAATGCTGGCCTGGTATGACCCTGACACCTATGGATTGTATTTTGCCTGTAACGATTCGGCAGCCTACAGTAAGAGTTTCTCGTTTTCTCTCGATTCCGCTGAGAATCTGATGTATGAAGTAATTAACTTCCCGTCTGTAGACGCAAACTCAGATCAATATTCTCCAGCTTATGAAGCCATAATAGGTATTTTCCAGGGTGATTGGATGACAGCTGCAGAGATATACAGGGAATGGGGAGTGAAGCAAAAATGGTGCAGGGAAAGCCGGCTGGCTAATGACCTTGTACAACCCTGGGTGAAGGAAACAGCCATATGGGTCTGGAACAGACAAACCTCTGAAAGAGTGCTTGAACCCGCGATAGACCTGAAAAAAAGAGCAGGTCTTCCAGTTAGTGTCTTCTGGCATTGGTGGCATAATTGTTCATATGATGACGGATTCCCCGAATATATACCCCCAAGGGAAGGAAAGGAATCGTTTATTCCGGCAATGGCAAAGGCAAATGATAACGGGATCAGAGCCATTGTTTATATGAATTCATTCCAGTGGGGAACTGAAACAGAGAGCTGGAAAGACGAAAATGCTGAACTATATGCCGTAAAGGACCTTAATGGGAACACCAGGTCGCATGTCTATAACATCTTTACAGGTAAGTCACTTACTAATATGTGTATGGCAACTGACTTCTGGCAGAACAAATATGCCTCTCTCTCCGACAGTGTTGTAAATACATATGGAACTAACGGTGTGTATATGGATCAGGCCTGTATGAACCGTTTGTGTTATGACAAGAGTCATAATCATGCCGTCGGTGGAGGAAATTACTGGGTGGATGGATTTACTGAACTTACGTATCTTATCAGGAAGAAAACTGCAAGCACCAACCAATCAGTGCTTGCCGGTGAAGGGTGCTGTGAGGCCTGGCTCCCAATGTTGGATGTTTTCCTTACATTGAGTGTGAGCAAGGAGCGTTATGCAGGTGTTGGAAGCAGGGAGGTAGTACCTCTTTATGCTATGGTTTACCACAAATATGGTGTTATGTACGGTAGCTATTCTTCACTCATAGTTCCTCCCTACGATGATTTATGGCCCGAGGAATATGCGCCAAAAGAGCCTGAGGCATTACTGAGTGAGGATTTTAATACACAGTACCTCATGGAGCAGGCTCGTTCTTTTGTTTGGGGTGTACAGCCAACGATAGCTAATTACAGGGACTTCCTGGCAACAAAAAGGAAAGATGAGATTGATTATCTGATAAACCTGGCAAAAGTCAGGTACCAGGGACTTAAGTACTTGTTGCATGGAGATATGCTGCGCCCACCTAAAATGAATATCCCAATGGAGGAGATAGATATATCGAGGTTATCCATATATGCAGGGAAAACAGGAAATACGGTTACAGCTTTAAAAGCGGAAGTTCCTGTAATTTATTCGGGAGCATGGAAGGCTGATGACGGCAATGTGGGGATTGCAGTGGCAAGTATTTCGGATGATCCCTACCAGCTAAATTTTGGTGCTGATGCCAATGACTATGATCTTCCTTCCGAAGGGAATATCTATGTTATTGATGTGGAAGGCAGAAGATTACTTTCCTCTTACTCAGATGGACAAATCCAGGTGGATACATTTCTGCCTTCCAGGGGACTTTGGATCCTGGAAATAACCCCTATTGATGAGTAGAAGAATATAAGAACTTGCCAAGATCGGACAGTTGAAGATGGAGATTGACTTCCAAAAAAAAGTGTAAACAAGACCGTACGATGAGTCAGC
>JBDLIX010000138.1:0-14563 GCA_039714655.1 Bacteroidota bacterium | reverse complement strand
TTTTCAAAAGGAAGGAATTCAAAAACAGGGTGTTCCTTCATCAGCAGGAGTGTTTGCCAGAGCCGACTCATCCTGTCGTTTCCTATATTAAAAGGTTGAATAAACACAATGTAATAGTGGAGTATGCAACTTTTGATCAGAACAGGATCCTTCCCATGCCTTAGGTAATGAAATAACTCCTTCATGGCTGGTTTTACTTCTACGGGAGGGGGTGCCATGCTAATGGGACCGTGTCTGTGAAAGATAGCTATTTCCATGGTCCGGTAGCCTATGGGAGTATCAGATCCTGCAACCATTTCATGATGGGCTTTTTGGAATGAATCCTGAGAAAGGGGATTAAACTCCGGAAGCATTTCATAAACCCGGTTGGTGTTGTATACCTCCTGTATTAGTTTTTTGGGTTCCCTGACAGCCCTCTGTTTTGAGATGGCAGCTGCTTTCTCACGGCTCAGCCTTTTACCTTCCAGGCGGAGGGTAGCGTGAATGGAGTCGATTCTGTTTTCCTCCCTGAAAAGCGGATCCATTTGGTCCAGGAAAAGTGCTTTTACTTCACCCAATCTCTGTGAAATTGCTGAGATCTGGTTAAGAATTTCCGGGGTAATGGTGTAGTTGATTCTCATGTGGTAGTGATGCGATCAAATGATGCAATCAAATGATGCGATCACCTACGGGGGTACCGGAGTGACATATGCCATTAAAGGCGATCAGGCCCAGGCGATCAGGCCCAGGTGATCAGGCCCATGCGATCACCAACGGGGACCTCAAAGTGACAGGCACCATTTTTAGGTTAATTTGTCGAAACCCGATTTATCAGCCAATAGTAAAGCGGCTTGCAGTACTTGTGTATCCAAACCATGATCAGCTCCGATCCCCCGATCAGCACATCCTTGCGGTTGCGTTTCATGGCCCGGATCATTTTGCGGGCGCATCTCTGTGGAGAGATCCCTTTGGCCTGACCCGGGTCCATTTTACCGTGCTCCTTTCCATCCTTTTCCAGGGCATGCAGGGAGATGTTGGTCCGGACACGTCCCGGGCTGAACAGGGTAACCCGGATCCCTTTTTGATTGTTTTCGGCCCATAGGCTTTTGTAAAAACCAAACAGGGCATGTTTGGCAGCCGCATATGCACTTCTCAGTGGCCATCCAAATTTTCCGGAGATGGTGCTGGTTACCCCAATGTGGCCATATCCATTCTCGATCATTTTAGGAAGCAACGTCTTAGTCAGGATCACACCGCTGAAGTAATCGATCTCCATCACACGCCGGTCAATCTCCAGGGGAGTATCGATGGCTTCTGCCCTGGTGGAGATCCCGCCATTGTTCATCAGCACATCCACCCGCCCAAACTCCTTCAGAACTTTTTCAGCGGTAGCCAGCACCTCCTCCGGATTCCCCAGGTTGAATACCACAGCGTGCACATCGGTTGAGATGGATTCAAGTTGTTGCCGGACGCCCTCCAGTTCTTCAGCTTCATGGGAGGAGATGATCACCCTGGCACCGTCACTGGCAAACTCCCGGGCCAGTTCAGCTCCGATCCCCGAAGAGGCTCCTGTGATCCATACAATCTTTCCTTTGTAGTTCATCTCTGTTGGAATATTTGTCGTAAATTTAAGCGTAATATATTGATCTGTTATGAAACGCGTTCAATTTTGGAAAACCCGGAGCTATTTTCCCAGGAAAGGCTGGGCAATCAAATTCAAACAGATGCATCAGGAAGGGGATGATAAGTTACTGGATGAAGATTGGTTGGATAAAGAATGGTTGGAAGAAGGTTGGTTGGAAGAAGGGGATAAAGCTCATTAACCCGCCACACTGCTATTTACTTCAAGCTTGAAGCCCATGCGGTGCACATTCACAATGGAGACGTTCTTATCCTCCTGTAATTTTTTCCTCAACCGGGCAATGTAAACATCCATACTGCGGCCCATGAAATAGTCATTTTCTCCCCACACATCGGTCAGTACTTTTTCCCGTTTTACCACATTGTTTACATTGGATGCCAACATGCGCAACACCTCAGCCTCTTTTTTGGTCAGGTTGGTCTGATCGGAAGGTGAACAGAGCATGCGGTTTGGATAATCAAAAGTAAACGTACCGAAATTCAGTACCCCCGGTAGCTCTTCCTCCACAAGTGAAAGATTGGTACGCCGGAGCAGTGCATAAATTCTCAGAGAAAGTTCTGTAACGCTGAATGGTTTTACGATATAGTCGTCCCCGCCAGCGCAAAAAGCCAGGACCTTATCCTTGTCCTGATCGTTGGCTGACATGAAAAGAATGGGGGTTGTAAAGTCGGTTTCCCTGATCTTCTTGGCCAGGTCAAGTCCGTTCATACCGGGCAAAATCACATCCACAACGATGAGGTCATATTTTGCAGCCTGGAATAACTGAAAGGCCCTGTCACCCCTTGCCTCCAGGTCTACCTGATATTTCTTAATCTCCAGGGAGTCTTTCAGAAGGGGTCCCAACTGAGGGTCATCTTCAACCAGAAGAATTGCGGGAATTTTATCTGACATGTTTGAACTGTGGTTTTAGATTGTTTGGGTTTAATCTAAATAACACCTTTTTTAACATTTTGTTCACGTATCATGCATCAAGCAATTCATTATAACTGCATTGATTGATGTTGTGGATTCAACAAAAAAATTGTAATGAGAGTCAGTTCGTTCAGAATAAATATTGTTACTTTTGCAGCCAGGATCAACCACATAATCACGATCAACCACTTAACCACAAACGACCGGGATGGAGCAAAGAACACCTATTAAATTCTTTACAGGGAGGGCCTCCACCTATCTGGCCGAAAATATTGCACAGAAATTTGGAACCGAACTGGGCCGCACCAGTGTATATCAGTTCAGTGACGGGGAATTCCAACCAGCATATGATGAAAGTGTGAGGGGATGTACCGTCTTTATCATACAGTCCACCTTCCCTCCGGGAGACAACCTGATGGAGCTGCTTATGATGGTCGATGCTGCCAAGCGAGCGTCGGCCGATAAGGTGGTGGCAGTGATTCCCTATTTTGGATTTGCTCGTCAGGATCGCAAAGACCGTCCCAGGTCTGCCATTGGAGCCAAACTGGTGGCCAACCTTCTGACGGCCTCGGGTGTGGACCGGATCATGACCATGGATCTGCATGCCGATCAGCTCCAGGGATTTTTCGATGTACCGGTGGACCACCTCTATGCATCAGCGCTGTTTGTACCTTATATTAAGTCGTTGAATTTGGATAATCTGGCCATTGCGGCACCAGATATGGGAGGGACCAAGCGGGCCAACGCCTATTCCAGGTTTGTAAATGCCAGCATGGTGATCTGTTACAAACTCAGAAAGAAACCCAATGTGGTGGAGGAGATCAAGGCCATTGGCGACATTGAGGGGAAAAACATTGTGATTGTGGATGATATGGTCGATACCGCAGGGACCATCGCATTTGCCGCAGGCATGATGAAGAGTGAAGGCGCTCTTAGCGTCAGGGTAGTAGCCACGCACCCGGTGCTCTCAGGACCAGCCTATGAGCGGATTGACCAGTCACCCATTGATGAAGTGGTCGTTACCGATACCATCCCCCTGAGAAGGGAATCCGAAAAGATCAAGGTGCTTTCTGTAGCGAGTCACTTTGCCGAAGTAATCGACAAGGTCTACAATTTTAAATCCATCAGCGATACATTTCTGAATTAATTATTTACCTTTGCAGCCGCTTTGCCACAAAGGCAAATTTTCCCACAGTGTGATGGGGAATTAATTATCAACTTAATTCTGAGTAGCACAACAAAATGAAAACAATTTCAATCAGCGCTGAAAAGCGCACCGAACTGGGTAAAAAATCTACCCGCGATTTAAGAAAAGTCGACCATGTTCCATGTGTGATGTACGGAGGTGCGGAAGTGATCCATTTCCACGCACATGAAAATGACTTCAGACACATTGTATATACCCCCAATGCATTTATCGTTGAGATCAAGATCAATGGTGATGTGCGCAAGGCAGTCATGCAAGAACTGCAGTTCCATCCGGTGACTGACAAATTGAACCACATCGATTTCGTGGAGGTATTTGAAGACAAGCCGGTTATTGTAGAGTTGCCCATCGCGCTGGTTGGTGAAGCCATTGGTCTGAAGGATGGTGGAAAATCCCGCCAAAGAAGGCGTGTGTTGAAGGTCCGTGGTTTGATCCGGCACCTGCCCGATACCCTCGATATCGATATTACCGATGTGGGGATTGGAGATGTAATCAAAATTGGCGATCTCTCCTATGACAACCTTGAGATCCTTGATCCTTCCCGTTCAATGATCTATGCGATTGTATCCTCACGTATAAGCATGAAGGGTATGGAACTTGAAGAACCCGAAGCAGAAGCAGTTGAAGGTGAAGAAGGTGAAGAAGGTGAAGAGGGTGAAGAAGGAGCAGAGGGTGAAGGAGCATCTGCAGAGGATTCAGGAGCTGAAAGCTAGCACTTTCACCTATGAAGTACCTGGTAGTTGGATTAGGGAACATAGGTCAGGAATACGCACATACGCGTCATAATATAGGATTTGATATATTGGATGCCCTTGCCGGGGTGTCCAATATTTCTTTTCAGGACAAGCGTTACGGATTTGTGACGGAGATGAAATACCGCGCCCGCAGTTACTGGCTCCTGAAACCTTCCACCTATGTAAACCTGAGCGGCAATGCAGTTCGTTACTGGCTCAAAAAGCTAAAGCTTCCCATGGAGAACCTGATGGTGGTAGTGGACGACATTGCATTACCCTTTGGCACCCTGCGCCTCCGGGCCAAAGGAGGGGACGCCGGCCACAATGGGCTGGCCCACATCAATACCATGTTGGGATCCACTGGTTATGCCCGCCTCCGTTTCGGGATCGGGAATGATTTCTATTCGGGCCAGCAGGTAGACTATGTGCTGAGTGGATGGACCGAAGAGCAGGAGAAGCTATTACCGGAACGGATGGAGATGGCCGGAGAGATCATCAAAGCCTTTGGGGTGATCGGATTGCAACGGACCATGAATATGTATAATAATAAGTAATCACCCTGTTATAAGTAATCACCTCAGGATAAATATTAACCTCAGGATAAATATTAACTCAATCATAATAGATACCCCATGCTCAAAGACCTGATTCTGAAAAATCGTTCCTACCGCCGGTTTGATCAAAGTGTCCCTGTTTCCATGGATGTGTTAAACGAGATGGTGGAGGCGGCCCGGTTATCGGGATCTGCCAGTAACCTGCAGCCCCTGCGTTTTATGCTATTTAATAAGGCAGACGATTGTGCCAGAATATTTCCCACCCTGGCCTGGGCCGGGTACCTGAAAGAGTGGTCCGGACCTTCCGAGGGAGAGCGGCCGTCGGCTTATATTATTCAGCTTGGTGATCTGGAACTGACCAACAATTGGTGGTGCGATGACGGTATTGCCGCGCAGAGCATGCTGCTGACTGCTGTTGACAATGGGTTTGGGGGTTGCATTATCGGTTCGGTACAACGCCAGAAGTTGCGCTCCATCCTCAGCATCCCTGAACGCTACAAGATCATCCAGGTGCTGGCCCTTGGAAAGCCGGCCGAAGAGGTGGTTATCGATGAAGTTGTTGACGGAGATATAAAGTATTGGCGGGATAAGCAGGGCGTTCATCACGTACCAAAAAGAAGCCTTCAGGAGCTGATCATTGGCTGATCATCAATGTAGTTATTCCATAAAGGTTAGTAAAGTATCTTTCAAAGCATCACTTTGGAGTAATTGTATTTTCTAACTAAATTTGAGGAATAGGAATGCCTACAGTACTAGTGATTTCAGGATGGAGATTGTTTTTTTATTCTAATGAAGGAAATGAGCCTATCCATATTCATGCTGAAAAAGCTGAAATGGAGTGTAAGTTCTGGCTAAAAAGAGAAGGTTTTGAGATAGATGAGGCATTCTCATATAACCTTTCTCCAGCTGCCAAACGAGAGATAAGAAAGATTATATTTGAGCATTTTGATTACATAGTTGATGAATGGGATAAATACTTTGAGAGGAGGTGAATATGGGGAAAGTATATGATATTGAAAGCTTTAGAATTGATTCAAGTTGTATCACTTTTAAGGTGAATGGTATAGACTATAGCTTCAGATTATCCGAAATCTCTCCCAAATTGGCGCAGGCTTCTGAAAAAGAGAGGAATGAGTTCACCATTTCTCCTTCCGGTTATGGGATTCATTGGGAGTCAATTGATGAGGATCTTTCAATCAAAGGTTTAATCCAAAAAAGTTAGTGTACGTTGACCAAACTAAGTGTAAATATCAATAAGATCGCCACGCTGCGCAATGCCAGGGGAGGGAACATTCCCGATGTGCAGAAGGTGGCGGTGGATTGTGAGCAGTTCGGGGCCCAGGGGATCACCGTGCATCCCAGGCCCGATGAGCGACATATCCGTTATAGCGATGTGGAGTTGCTCAGGCCACTGGTAACCACCGAATTTAATATTGAAGGATATCCGTCCGACTCGTTTATCAAACTGGTAACCGCAGTGAAGCCCCACCAGGTTACCCTGGTGCCGGATCCACCCGAGGCCCTCACATCCTCGGAAGGATGGGATACTATCAAAAAGGGGGATTTTCTTGTGGAGGTGATTGGAGAATTCCAGAGACATGGAATCCGGACCTCAATTTTTATTGGGACAGAACCAGCGCTCATTGAGGGTGCTGCGAAGACAGGTACCAACAGGGTGGAGTTGTACACCGAGCCATATGCAACTCAATATCCCAATGATCCGGCTGGAGCTGTAAAGCCTTTTGTGGAGGCGGCGACAGTGGCCAGGGATGCGGGATTGGAATTGAATGCAGGGCACGATCTGAACCTGGACAATCTGCGCTACATGAAGCTTAACATTCCCTGGCTCAAGGAGGTCTCCATCGGACACGCCCTTATCGCCGATGCCCTCTATTACGGTCTTCAGAATACAATCCAGATGTACCTTCGCCAGCTCCGCGACTAGAATTTGTTCAACATCTTAGACAGACTTTACGCCAGACTTTACGCCAGACTTTACGACTTTACAGACTTATTTCATGATTATTGCCGAACAAAAAAGAAAAGAG
Organism: Bacteroidota bacterium; assembly: GCA_039714655.1. Taxonomy (GTDB): domain Bacteria; phylum Bacteroidota; class Bacteroidia; order Bacteroidales. The sequence goes on along the minus strand of JBDLIX010000138.1, from coordinate 7,487 downwards.
AACATCGCCGAGTATTTGATTTACATGTACCAGGTTGAGGACATGATCCGTGCCAATAAACTTGACATTGAGCGCATTGAACAGACACTCATCAGCAAGTTCGAGGTAGCCTACGAGGTGAAGCGGGAGATGCGTGAATGGTACAAAACGCTCATTGCCATGATGCAGGATGAACAGAAAGAGACAACGGGTCATCTGAACATCCTGAACAATACGGTGGAACAGCTTCATGAGATGCACCATCAGATCCTCGACCAGGGGATTGATACCTCATATAAACAGATATACGAACGGGGCAAGATCCACATTGAAGCACTCAGGATGCGTTCAGGCCATGGCCAGGAAAACGATATACAGGTGGCCCTGAATGGACTCTATGGATTGCTTATCCTGAAGTTGAAAAAGAGTCCCATTACCGAAGAGACCGGCAAAGCTTTTGATACCATCAGGGAACTGGTGGCCGAGCTCTCTTCCAGGTATATGGAAATTGGTGACAGGTGATATGGGCTTCGCCCGTGACATGAAATGGTGACAGAAAAAGGTGAAACTCTTTTATAGAAAATATGGTGAGGCAGGGCCCCCGATGGTTATTGTACATGGTCTGTACGGATCGGGTGATAACTGGGTCTCCATTGCCCGGGAGCTAGCTACCGGTTTTGAGGTGTATGTGGTGGACCAGCGGAACCATGGTCAGTCGCCCCATTCAGACATTCAGGATTATCCCACCATGCGTGATGATCTTCGGGAGTTTATGGATGACCAGGGAATCGGGAAGGCTGTATTGATCGGTCACTCCATGGGGGGAAAGAGCATCATCTCCTTTGCCCTGAAGTGGCCTGAGCGGGTGCAATCCCTTATTTCGGTGGATATTGCTCCAAAGTCATATCGCGAATTGGGCTTTGATTCCCATACTGCTGCCCTCCATGGAAAGATGATTGATGCCATGCTGGAGCTCGACTTGTCCGTGGCGGAGAGTCGGGAGGAGTTGGATCTGGCACTTCGGCCCAGGATCGGTTCTGAACGGGTGCGCGGTTTTCTGTTGAAGAATGTGCGGAGGGATAAGGAGGGGATCTTTCGATGGAGGATCAACCTGGAAGCTTTGCGCGATAATCTGGACCATATCATGGACGGATTGGATGTGAACCGGGTAATTGATCAGGGAGGGATCACCGGATTTCCTGCACTTTTTGTCTCAGGGGCTGACTCTGACTATATCAGGGCGGAGGATCTTGGTTTTATCCGTTCCATATTCCCGGTAGCTGATATGGTAACCATCCCAAATGCAGGTCACTGGGTACATGCCGAGCAACCTGACTTGCTGGTAAAGAATATCAAGTATTTCCTGGATATTTGATTTACCGTATATCTTTTAATGCCGCAATATATAGCATGCATGCCTGGTCAATCCTGTTTTTAACCTGCGCCCAGGTCAATCCCTTTTCTTTTATTAAACCGGGCCACTCAGCAGTGTCAACTTCATTAAAATAATTGAGGCTTTTTAACGCATGGAGAACATTTCGCAATTCATATTTACCCTGATAGTTTTCCAACAATTGTCCTATACTAAACTCTTGAAGCAAAAAATAGAGATCAATAAAATCCTTCACTCTTGTCCCATCATTTGAGATGGCGTTTATTTTCATGGCTGATATATCCTGAATAGAGGCAATGCGCATTCCTTTAATTTTCAGAATCGGATGGATGAGTGGGTATTTATGGCTTAAAAGGTCAACCTTAATACCATTGATAACACCCTTTATCGTATTTGTCTCACTATAATCCAACCTAAATGTGAAATCCGATTCCAGTCCTTCCAGAAGGTTCTTCTGATTGAAATCATTGATCGTAAACAAATCTATATCATCTGATTTTCGATGCCCAATCTGTAGCGCTAAACCTGTACCCCCAACGAGAAAAAAATCCCGGAAATATGATTTCTTCTGAAGTGAGTAGATTAACTCTAATACTGCATCATCTACTGATTCGTTGTAAAGCATCTAAACTTTTCGGGTTTAATATGGTAGGCCCTGGCGATAAAATTGAGGGTTTTTTTATCGAGGGTACCTATTCGAACAACCGTTTGCCTGATTTCCTTGTCTGAATAGTAATTAATTATCTCTTTGAGTTCTTCAATATTACCTCTTGAAAAGACTCTTTCAATGATCAGCTGCTTATTTCTTATTAGATCAATTCCACCATCAGGAATATCCCAGAATAAAGAGCGTCTCAACCGAATCTCTTTTAATCCGTCCCTCAAAGTTATATGGCTGGAATTCAGATCTAACATGATATATTAAGATATATAAAGATACGAAAAACAACACATTTATTCTTGTTTAACCCAACTTCCCGTTGGTGTCGTTGATAAAGCCCATAATCTCTTTTCTCCCGGTGCCTTTTACGGCACTGCTTTCAAAAATAAGGGGCAGCTCTTCCCAGCTCTGAGATAGCTCTTCCTTAAAAAGTGCCATGTTCTTGGACTTCTCTTTCTGGGTCACCTTATCTGTTTTGGTGTATACGATCACAAAGGGCAGGTTGCTGTCACCCAGCCATTCGATAAAGTCCAGGTCGAGCTGCTGAGGCGGGATGCGGGCATCCACCAGTACAAAGAAGCAGACCAGATTGGAACGCTGGGTGGCATACTGCTCGATCATGCGGGCAAAGTATTCCCGCTCCTTTTTGGAGACCTTGGCGTATCCATAGCCCGGCAGGTCGGCCAGGAACCACTCATGGTTGATCTTAAAGTGGTTGATGAGCCTTGTCTTACCGGGAGTGGAGGAGGTCTTGGCCAGCTTCTTTCGCTCCACCAGCATGTTGATCAGCGAGGATTTACCCACATTGGACCGTCCGATAAAGGCGTACTCGGGGATTGGGTCTTTGGGACACATGGTGACGTTGGGACTGCTGGAGATAAATTCTGCTTTGGTGATGTTCATGGTAGTCTCATTTTATATAAACCTCCAACAGGGTGGCAGGCTCTGAAGGAACAATGGCCAGGTTTTTCAGTTCTGCGGGGATCAGGATGGTTTCACCCTTCCTGATCTTTTCCACACCACCCGGGTATGATATCCCCACTTCGCCCTCCATGCACATGTAGATTACAAATGAATCGATCATGTTGAAATCCTTCTCCACCGGCTGATCCAGTTGAATGACACTGGTTGTAAAGTAGGGGGAGTCCACGGCAGTGACGGTGTTGTTCTTAATGGCCTGGTAATGTGTCTTATAGTCGGGATGGAACTGGAAATCGATGGCTTCCAGCGCCAGCTCGGTATGGAGTTCGCGGGCATTACCCTCTTCATCCACACGGCCCCAGTCGTAGATCCGGTAGGTAAGATCGGAGGTCTGCTGGATCTCGGCCAGCAACACTCCGGCCCCGATGGCATGGACCCTTCCTGCGGGCATGTTGTAGATATCCCCTTTGGCCACCTGCTCATGGTTGAGGACCTCTTTGAGCGTTCCTCCTCTGAGATGTGCCAGGTACTTTTTCTCATCCATTTCCCGGTTGAATCCGGTAATGAGTTCTCCATTTTCCGATTCAACAATGTACCACATCTCGGTCTTTCCGTTTTCGTTGTGTTTCGCTTTTGCCAGGGTATCATCGGGATGTACCTGGATGCTCAGAAGATCCCCGGCATCGATGAATTTGATTAGCAGAGGAAACACCAGTCCAAACTTCTCATAGATCCTGTCACCCACCAGGTCACCCATGTACACCTCCACCAGTTCCTCTATGCTGTTCCCTGCCAGGAACCCATTTTCTGCCACTGAGATATCCTCGCCATAGCCTGAGATCTCCCAGCTTTCACCGGCCTTCCCCGATGCGTTCTTTCCTAAAACATCCCTTAACCTGGAACCGCCCCAGATCTTATCTTTCAGGATGGGTGTAAACCTTATTGGATACAATGTACTTTCCATATATTTCTGCGTTGAGCTGTAATGCAGCAAAGTTAGTTATTGTTTAAATGATTACTTTCTATATTTTTATCTTTTATACTTTTACCTTTTGACTTTTACTCTTTTACTCTTTTACTCTTTTACTCTTTCACACTAACCCTATGTTTACCATTGGCATTGCAGGCGGAACCGGATCGGGAAAGACCACCGTAGTGAAGAAGATCCTGGAACGGATCCCCACTGACCGGGTGGCGCTGGTTCCGCAGGATTCGTACTACAAGGATAACAGTCACCTTCCCATGGAGGAGCGGCAACTGATGAATTTTGACCATCCCGATTCGCTGGAGTTTGACCTGCTGGTGAAACATATCAGGAAACTCAAGAGGGGAGAGCCGATAGAGCAACCGATCTATAGTTACCTCACCTGTACCAGGGCCGATGAGACCATTCCCGTGGCACCCAGGGAGGTGATCATCCTGGAGGGAATTCTTCTCTATACCCACATGCCCCTGGTGAAGGAGATCGATATCAAGGTGTTTGTGGATGCCGATTCGGACGATCGGCTGGGCAGGGTGATCCAACGGGACATGATGGAGAGGGGAAGGGATGTGAAAAAGGTGCTGGACCGGTATGAGAAGACGGTGAAACCCATGCACCTTCAGTTTATCGAACCCTCCAAACGGTATGCCGACATTATTGTTCCCCAGGGTGGCATGAACGAGGTGGCCATCTCCATCCTGCTGAATACCATAGAGAAAAAGCTAAATCTTTAAGGGTGATCCCTGTCATCCTGTCACCGGGCGCAGCTCCTGTCACCAACTTGGAACAATATTTGTTTTATATGAGTGAAACCTGTAAGTTTAAAATCTGATGCTGGCAAGAGAACTCATATCGGATGTAGTAACCGCCCTGAAGACTTCGGACTCGGGCACCAGGGCACTTTCGTGGATGGAGGTGTACCGGATCAAGCACCTGCCCATTGTGAATCACCGGGAGTTCCTGGGGCTTATTTCCGATGCCGATATTTACGACCTGAACAATCCGGACGAGCCTGTGGGCAACCACCAGCTCTCTCTTCAAAAACCCTATGTAAGCGAGGGCCAGCACATTTATGAGGTGATTGAATTGCTCTCCCGCCTGGAACTTACCCTGGTACCGGTATTGAATCAGGAGAAACATTACCTGGGGGTCATTACCCAGGAGGAGCTGACCCAGAGATTTGCACACCTGTCGGCCATGCAACAACCCGGTGGGATCATCGAGCTGGAGATGAATGAACACGACTACTCTTTAAGTGAGATATCACAGATTGTTGAAAGCAACAATGCAAAGATCCTGAGCCTTTATGTGGCCTCTTCCAAAGATAACCGCAAATTGAGGGTGACCCTTAAAATCAACTTTACCGATCTCACTTCCATCATGGAGACCTTCAACCGCTATAACTACACGGTGGTCTCTTCCCATACGAACAATGAGGACCTGGATGAGTTTTACCAGGAGCGTTTCGATGTCTTTCTTAAATACCTGAATATATAAAAATGCAAGTCGCTGTTTTTGGAAGGAACTTCCCCTCCTATGCCCGCGAGAATATTGCCACCATGTTTAGCAAATTCAGTATGTTGAATGTGGATGTGTGGGTTTTCGAACCGTTGTATGAGTTTCTTCAGAAGAAGACAGGGCTGAGGCCCAAGGTGGCCGGACTCTATACCGGTCATGCAGATCTTCCGGGAGATCTTGATTTTCTCTTCTCCCTGGGAGGCGATGGCACTTTTCTGGAGACGGTAAACCTGGTAAGGGAGAGTGGAATTCCGGTATTGGGTGTAAATATCGGGAGGTTGGGATTTCTCTCATACATCTCACAGGAGAACATGGCGGAGTCGCTGGAGAGTGTATTCAGTGGAAATTTTGATATTGAGGAGCGCATGTTGTTGAAAGTGGAGACCCCGGGGAGAGCGCTGAATGACCTTGATGTAGCGCTGAATGAGGTGCGGATCTACAAGAACAGCGGTTCGTTGATCACCATCCATGTAAAGGTGAATGATGAATTTTTAAGTGCCTATTGGGCAGACGGGCTTTTGTTATCAACACCCACGGGATCCACTGCTTATAACCTGAGTGTGGGAGGCCCCATTGTGGTTCCCGAATCCAATAGTTTTGTGCTTTCTCCCATTGCTCCGCACAACCTGACCGTCAGGCCCCTGGTGCTTCCGGATTCAGCCGTACTGCGGCTTTCAGTGGATACAAGGGATCCTCAATTTCAGCTTGCCCTGGACTCCCGCACCATCGATCTGGATGTGGATACCACGGTGACCATCCGAAAGGCCGATTACACCCTGAAGATGATACGGATAGAGAATATTAGCTTCTACAGTACCCTGCGAAATAAGTTAATGTGGGGAGCCGATAAGCGTAATTAAAAATATTTGTTTATTTTTATGTTTGCTTACAGAATAACCAGGCCATGAAGAATAGATTGTGGATACCCGTCATTGCCCTTCTTTTACTGACTTCCATTGATGGATACGGACAGCGTTGGAAGCTGCGCCGGTATGAGGCTGACCTCTACATCGGAGCTGTCACATTTCATGGCGATATTGGGCTGGCCAACAAACCAGTGATGAATAATTTCAATGGAATGCGTCCCAGTGTTGGATTTAAGCCCTCTTTTAAAATCATGGAGGATTTTGCGGTAGCACTGGACCTGGCGTATGTGATTTACGCAGGCCAGGATGAGGAGGGTTCCAGTCACGGCCGGCTCTACTCCTTCAACAGCCACGCCTTTCAGCATGTGGCCAGGGCGGAGTATTATATCATAGGCGATGGCAGGAAGTTTATTTCAGGGGCCATGTATAACCGGAAGGGGATGGTCAACAACTACAACAAGCTTTATCTGTATGTGTTTGGCGGAGTGGGCGGTGTGTTGTCCAAGTCCACAGTCAAAGACCTGAGAAACAATGGAGAAGAGCCCCTTTCCAATCCCGGTTATGACAACACCATGCAATATACGGCCGTTTTTCCCGTAGGTGGCGGGGTCAAGTGGTCCATCGATCCCCGCTGGAGTATTGGGGTGGAAATGGGATACCAGTATACACTGTCGGATTATCTGGACGGATATTCTTCGGCCTGGTCTGAATACAATGATTCCTATTATCTCACAACGGTGAAGGCCATCTATAAGATCCGCAACGATCGGAATGGCCGGCCTGTTTTCAAGAGATTATACAGGTAATTTCCCAACTCATTCTTAGTTTATTACCATGCCATGATCCCGGGGATTTGTGATGGAAATTTCCCAACTCATTCTTAGTGTATTACTACGCCATGATCCCGTGGATTTGTGATGGATTTAATCCGGCTATATTGCTTATATTTGCAGTTGACAGGGGATGCAATAATAATTTGCTTATGAATCCCGTTTTCCCTGGGGGTGTAACGAAGACTATTATTTGATCCATGTTAAAGAGATTTTCAGTGATAAAGAGATTTTATAAGAACAGATGCTTTTGGCCGGTGATCCTCATTGCATTGTTATTTCTGGCGGTACCGGCCCATGGGCAGCGAAAAACCGATATAGGCTTTTTTGCCGGAGT
>JBDLIX010000137.1:0-14602 GCA_039714655.1 Bacteroidota bacterium | reverse complement strand
TCCAAGTTTGCTGTTCAGAAGATCGTCATGAAAGAGAAGGGGGTCTCCACATTGGGAGGCAGAAAGATCTGGTTCGATGAGGATGTGATGCGCCTGAATGTGGATGCCAGGGGAAGCTTTATTGGAGAATTTACAGGAGAGGATAAAATTCTGGTCATTACAAAATCGGGGAAATTCCGGACCACTAATTTCGATCTGAGCAATCACTTTGAAGATGATCTGGAGATCATTGAGAAGTTTCGGGATGGAAAGATCTGGTCGGCAGCCTATTACGATGCAGAACAAAAGTATTACTACCTGAAGCGGTTCCTGATTGAACCCGGAACAAAAATGACCCGATTTATCGGGGATCACCCCGACTCCAGGTTGATCCGGATCACCGAGGTGGAATATCCCCGGCTGGAACTGAAATTTGGCGGAAAGAACAAGGACCGGGGCTCAGAAATTATCGAGGTAGCCGAATTTATCGGGATCAAAAGCTACAAAGCAAGGGGAAAGCGACTCTCCAATTACGAGGTGAAAGTGGTTGAAGAGTTGGAGCCGCTTGAAAAAACTGTCACACAGCAAGAGGCAGCTGCAACAGAACAAACCGAACCGCCAGCTGAAACAGCAGACCGTGGGAAAGTAAAAGAAGCACCATCCACTGCAAAAACTCCTGCAAAAAAGAGAATAGAGCCTGAAAAGAAGGTGCCAGAGAAGAGCGTGCCAGAGAAGAGCGTTCCCGAAAAAAAGACCTCTAAGAAGAGAACCCCCGAAAAAAAGGCTCCTGAAAAGATAGCTCCCACTAAAAAGGCTCCTGAAAAGAAGGTCTCCGAAAAGAAGGCTCCTGAAAAGGCAACAAAAGAGGAGAAAAAGAGCGCTGGAAAACCCACAAAAAAGGTTATCAGTAAAGATCCCGGTAAGCCAAAAACAAAACAGGATCCCAATGATGTACCGATGGAGGTGGTGAAACCCAAAGAGGAGCAAAAGAGAGACGATCCTGACGACAATTCAGAATCAAACGGACAATTCAGCCTGGATTGGTAAAATGAAATCCAGGATATTTCTCATAGGATTTATGGGATCCGGGAAATCTACACTCGGATCAAAACTTGCCCGGAAGATCGGATTTGATTTTGTGGATATGGACCACCTGATTGAGGAGACTGCCGGGATGACGATTCCCGGCATATTCAATGAACACGGGGAGCAGGTATTCAGAAAATGGGAGCATGATATCCTGTTGGAATTGTGTAAACGCGAAAACATTGTGGTTTCCACCGGGGGAGGTGCCCCGTGTCACAACGATATGATCCATATCATGAATGATCATGGAGCCACCATTTACATTCAACTTCCCCCTCTGGCATTAAAAGAGCGTCTGTTCAACTCAAAAACCGAGCGTCCCCTGATCAAAGGTAAATCTGAACCGGAGCTGGAAGAGTACATTACTACCCTTCTAGGTGAACGTGAAAAATACTACCAACAGGCAAAGTATATTGTGAATGGGGTGGGTCTAAAACCCAATGACCTGGCCGCCCTGATGAAAGAATCCCCCTGATAAACACTGCCGAGGAGATCATCCTGCAGTTCTTTCCCATTGTAATAGGTACAGTTATCGATATCATTCAGACGAATTCTGATACTCGCCATCACAAGGGTTTAGATAGAAACTGCCCGTAATTCCTGCGGGAAACTACCAATGTATCGGCCTGGGAATATGCATTGGTAAAAGTTCTGGAAAATAATACCTTCTTTTGGGGATTCCATTTAAATTCAAAGGCCGAAATTTTTCCTTCTGATTCCTCAATCAAGTCTATCTCCTGTTGTGCAGTAGTCCTCCAAAAATACCTGTTCAGATGCACCCCGGTATTTGACAACACTTTCAACCTTCCCGATATCAGAAAATTCTCCCAAAGCTGTCCGGTATCTGATCTGAGCTCAAGCGGACTGAACTGACTGATGACAGCATTTCTGATCCCGTTGTCATAGAAGTAGATTTTTCGGCTCTTCTTCAATTCATTCCGAAGATTTCGCGAAAATGAATTTAGTCTGAATACGATATAAGCCTTTTCCAGTAACGAGATATACTTCTCAACCGTTTCATTATCTATGCCGCAAATCTGTCCCAATTCATTGTAGGAGACCTCACTGCCAATCTGCAAAGCCAGTGCCCGAACCAAACGCTCCAATTTCTCGGGTTTATGTATTCTCTCCCAGGTTAGGATGTCTTTATAGAGGTAGCTGCCTGCAAGTTCTCTCAACAAGTTGGATTCATCTCCCGGGTTGTTGACCACATCAGGATAATATCCAAAAATCATTCGCCTTTCAAGCAATCGCTTTTCATCTTCATTACTGGTGTGTTCTGACATTTCCTTGTGAGAGAAAGGGAACAATCCAAATTCCCACTTCCTGCCCGTTAACGGCTCGCTAATCTTATTTGCCAGTTCAAAAGAAGAGGAACCTGTGGCAATCACCTTTACTCCTTTCACATTGTCCACGATCAGTTTGATACATAATCCGATGTTCTTAATGCGCTGAGCTTCATCAATGAATATCAACTTCGCATCACCGATCATACTCCTCAACCCGGTGCTTGTAGAATTTTCCAACTGGATGCGATGATCTGGTTCATCTCCATTCCACCACCTGATCTTGGTGTCCAGAACGTCTGACAGCATGTGGAGAATGGTTGTTTTACCAGCTTGCCGGGGCCCATATAGAATCAGGACCTTATTGTCTTTCATCCTTGAGAGGATCCGATCCAGAACAACCCTATTTATTGTAGAAGTTGCGGTCATATTCGCAAATATACTATATATTTTGCGATTCTATCCGCAATTTTTATAATTATTTCAGGCTTCTTTTTGTTGGTTCAGTTCTACTGGTTCTGTTGGGGCTATTCAACAAGCAGACTGAAGATTTTATTGCTCTGGACCAGGTACCTGGAGAAATCGAAACTGTCGAATTTCAGCCAGGGCTCCTGCCAGTTTCATCAGGAACGTACTCCAACCCATCCTTTTCTTCGAACTCTGTTGAGCACCATCGTGACTTCATTACCAATCCAATAAGGTACGAGAATCAGATCTCAAAAAGAATACGCAATCAACTATGCAGTATTGAATCAGGCTTTTCAGACAGGAAACCTGAAATGCATGGTAAAACAGGTCATTTCCTACACCTGACCACAGGCAATACAGATCCCTCATTTCTGTAGAGTTTTTTCTGATATCCAATTAATTACTTCATTCTTTATTTAACATAATAATTCATATTGATATGAAAACATTCAAATATATCATATTGGGAGTGCTGATGGCAATACTCTCCCTAAGCAGCATGACAGAACTACTGGGACAGAAGGGATCCATAGAATTCCTGGAAACCTATTCTTACAGCGAGATCATTTCGCACCTTGATCCGGGAGACCGGCTCTTTCAATTGGTTGATGCAAATCAATCTGATCCTGAAAGCTCAAAACTTGGGATATGCAATGCTGAAAAGGCTGCTGAAGTATGGAAATATCTCCAAACAGAGAGTTTCCTCAACCAGCTTCCGAATAATACCAGGTTTGCCTGGGGAGTCCGCGAGAAGGAAGAAGAATATCTGACTTTGTTTGCATTAAAACAGCCAGGGAAGGCTTTTGCAGGTCCTGATCAATCAGACATTGAGGAAATGGCCATACAAAAGGATAACAAAAATGAATCTTTTGGTCTTTTCATCTCTTTCTCCGAGGATGGGGCGGAAAAATGGGAAACATTAACCGGGAAAAATGTGAATCGGAATATCGCAATCGTGATAGAGGGTAAGGTTTATGCAGCTCCTATTGTGAGGGAGAAAATCAAGCAAGGAGAGTGTGTAATCAGTGGAAACTTCAGTAAAAAAGATGTGTCCAGACTCAAAGAGTTGCTTGAAAAACCCACCAATTAATTGAACTAAGAAGGGTGTTTCAATAGTCATTACCGGGGGAGTTTCTGAGGGATGTTTTATAAGAAAACTGGCATTATTTGCGAAGCAATTAAGCACTTTTCGGTAAAATATCCTGAAGAAACGAAGATATACTTCTTTTGAAACGCCCTTCTTAAAACATCCCCGATAGAAGTTCCTCGTTTTCGAGACCGGAGATATAGTCTGCCACCTGAATCCCTGAAAGACGCATCCGAAGGGTTTCCGGATCATGAATGGTTCCCACCAACAGATCCTCCAGGGTATGGATGTTTTTCTCAGTCATGAAGTCACCCTCGATATTGACTTCCCGGATGATCCCCTTCTCCACATTCATATGGAGGTTGATATTCCCTGACTTGAACTTCAGGTTTTTATTAAACTGATATTTAGGAGAGTACCCGAAGTTCCATTCCCAGGTAGAAAATTTGGAATCGCGCAATTTACCGATCTCTTTAAGGTCATGATCGGTGTACTTGTATCTGGTGGCTACATCCATGGTATTCAAGATATGGCCGTAGATCCGGTTTTGAAAATCGGCAATATCCATTTTATCAACAAGATGATCCTGGATGTTGGTCACCTTCGATCGGATCGATTTCACTGCACGGTCGGTGAATTGCGCTGACTGCACTTTCAATGCGGCTGACAGGTCTCCCATCACAGATGAATACAATAGGGTTCCGTGATGTAATACACGCTGTTTGAAAACATGACTGGCAGTGCCGGATATCTTCAGATCTCCCAACAGCAGTTCATTCCGTTCTCCCAGTTTTACATCCAGCCCCATCTCACCCATGGCTTTGACAATGGGCAAAGTGAATTTCCTGTAATTCACCAACTCCCCTTCTCTGCCACTGCTGATAATGGCAAAGTTGAGGTTCCCCAGGTCATGGAATACAGTCCCACCCCCCGATATCCTTCGTGCCACTATGATCTCTTTCTCCCTGACAAAAGAGAGGTTGATCTCAGCCAGGGTGTTCTGATGTTTCCCCACAACAATGGAAGGGGTGTTCCTGTAAAGGAGGAAAACATCCTCCTTGAAACATTTCAACAAATACTCTTCCGAGGCAAGGTTGAAATAGGGGTCAATATTATCACTTTGAATGCACTGCATTGATCCACCAGTTTTTGGGCAATTGATTCATGATCCAAAGGAACAAACGGTAAACCAGCCATCCACAACCTGCACCCCATAAACTTCCAGCCAATACATCACCCGGATAATGCACTCCCAGGTAAACCCTGCTGTATGCAATGAGCAGGGCCCAGGTGAGCATGATGATGGTGAGCCATCGCTGTCTGACCCAAAAAGAGATTAGCGAAGCCACAGCAAAAGAGTTGGCAGCATGTGATGAGATAAACCCAAACTGTCCGCCGCATTTGTTGTTCACAATGTGCACCAACCCTTCCAGAGAGGGCTCATGACAGGGCCTTAACCGCTGAAACACCTCCTTGAACAGATGTACTGAGGTTTGGTCTGCCAGGGTAATAACCACCGCGATAAAGAGGATCATGGGGATAAGTTGCCACTTGCGTTTCCAACCCAGAAAACCAAGCAAAAGCAGGTAAAAAGGCCACCAGGTACTCTTCCCGCTTATCCACCACATGATTCCGTCCCAGGTTTCGCTGTGGTACCCATTGATGGTCAGGAATAATCGTGAGTCAAGTTGTAATAGCCAATCCATGTGTTCGATCAGGTGTTCAGCATGCTCCAGATGATATCATTCAGGGTTACCAGACCCTGATTGGCCACGGAAGAGATGAAATGATATTTAATTTCCGGTAACTCCTGACGGATTTCTGCGGTTAATTCTTCGTCAAGCAGATCTGACTTGGTGATCGCCAGCAACCGGCTTTTGTCCAGCAACTCCGGATTGTATTGTTCAAGTTCCTTTAGAAGGATGTGGTATTCATCCCTGATATCCTTGCTGTCCGCAGGGATCATGAATATCAGCATGGAGTTTCGTTCGATATGACGCAGGAAACGGTGACCAAGGCCCTTTCCCTCACTGGCACCCTCAATGATTCCTGGAATATCGGCCATTACAAAGGAACGATCGTCCCTGTATTTCACAATACCCAGGTTGGGGACCAGTGTTGTAAATGGATAATCGGCGATTTTGGGCTTTGCTGCTGATATGGCCGCAAGCAATGTGGATTTCCCGGCATTGGGAAAGCCCACCAATCCCACATCAGCCAGTAATTTCAATTCCAGAATGTACCATCCCTCCTCTCCGGTTTCACCAGGCTGTGCATACCTGGGAGTCTGGTTGGTGGATGATTTAAAATGGTCGTTGCCCAATCCTCCCCTTCCACCATTGATGAGGATTTTCTCTTCACCGTGATCGGTGATCTCGAACAGCACTTCATTGGTTTCCGCATCTCTTGCCACACTCCCCAGAGGAACCTCTATGTAGGCATCTTCCCCACTGGCTCCCGTTTTCAAAGCAGATGCACCACCCTCTCCATTGGTTGCAAAAACGTGCTTCCGGTATTTTAAATGCAGCAAGGTCCACAGCTGTTCATTGCCCCTGAGGATTACATGACCACCCCTGCCGCCATCTCCTCCGTCGGGGCCACCCTTCCTGGTGAGTTTATCCCGGCGTAGGTGGGTCGATCCACTGCCTCCCTTACCGGACCGGCAGAAAATCTTCACATAGTCGACGAAGTTGGCATTGGACATGATCGGACATACTAATTAACTTCTACTTCTTTACCTTACTGATCACCTTCACGATGCGATCATAAATTTTGTCAAGGGATCCAACTCCGTCCACTGCCACATGTTTATGCATCTTGTCGTAATAGTAGGTAACAGGTATGGTCTGGCGGTTGTAAACATCAATTCGGTTGTTGATGGTCTCCAGATTATCATCGGAACGCCCGGTCTCTTTACCACGATTCAGAAGCCTCTTCACCAACTCCTCCCTTGGTACTTCCAGAGAGATCATGACACTGACACGCTCATCATAATCGGTTAGCGCCTTGCGCAGTTCCCTTGCCTGTTCAACGGTTCTTGGAAATCCATCAAAAATAAAACCCGGACCATCCTGATTCTCTTCCAGTTTGACCCGGATCATACCAATCACGATCTTATCTGACACCAACTCACCCGCTTCCATAATCTCTTTGGCCTGTAGGCCAAGTTCGGTCTGTGCAGCAACCTGTTCCCTGAGGAGATCTCCGGTTGAGATATGAATCAATCCGTATTGTTCAATGATCTTTTCTGACTGGGTCCCTTTTCCAGATCCCGGAGGACCGAATAATACAATGTTTAACATGCTTTTTCAGATTATTTTAAAAGATTCAAAATTAAGAAAGATTTGCTGCATTAATCTACCAACTGGTAGATTTATTATCATTAATCCACCAACTGGTAGATTTCCTTGAAATTTCTGCCATAGCCATCATAATCCAATCCATACCCAAGGATAAAGTCATTGGGTATTTCCATACCCACATAGTCCAGTTTTACCTCCTTCACAGTAGCTTCCGGTTTGTGCAGGAATGTGGCCACCCTGATCTCCCTGGGCTGATAACCAGACAACTGCCTGATAATGGTCTCCAGGGTAACTCCGGTATCAACGATATCCTCCAGTACCACAACCACCCGGTCCTTCAAATCCCGGTTAATCCCGATTAATTGCTTAACGGTTCCGGTTGACTTAGTACCACTGTAGGATGCCAGCTTTAGGAAGGTAATCTGACAAGGGAAGGTGAGTTGCTTATAAAGGTCACTGGCAAACATAAACGCTCCATTCAGTATACCCAGGAAAATAGGATCTTTGTCGGCAAGATCCCTGTTCATCTCCTCCGCGATACGGGTAACCTCCTTCTGGATCTGCGCTTCTGGAATAAATGGTTCAAATTGTTTGTCATGAACCTGTACAATTTCGTTCTGCATATGAAATATTTTTCCTTAAAATAGTGAATGATCAACAAGAATAAAAATAATTGTAATTTCGTTAGCTGATATAACATTAAAAATACCATTAACCTATGAATCCCAAAGTGAGCATTATTATGGGAAGCACCTCTGACCTTCCCATCATGGAACAAGCAGCCAAGCTGTTTGATGAGTTTGAAATTCCTTTTGAGATCAACGCCTTATCAGCCCACAGAACTCCGGATCAGGCCATGGAGTTCGCAAGAAATGCAGCAGGAAGAGGCATCAGGGTAATTATTGCCGGTGCCGGTGGAGCTGCACACCTTCCCGGTGTTGTAGCTGCCCTTACCCCACTACCGGTGATCGGGGTCCCCATTAAGGCTTCCATCTCCATAGACGGATGGGATTCGATCCTGAGCATTCTGCAGATGCCACCCGGAATACCGGTTGCCACTGTGGGATTGGACGGAGCCAGAAATGCAGGCATCCTGGCAGCCCAGATACTTGGCACAGGAGACCCTGCAATTATGGGTAAAATGATACAATTTAAAGAGAGCCTGGCCTCGAAGATTGTTAAAGCCAATGAGATGTTGAAAGAGGTAGAGTTTAAGTACAAAACCAATTGAAGATGCAATGATATCTCCACAGAAGTGGATTTTGAAAAGACCGGGAATTGTGATCCCGGTCTTTTTTTTGTCCCTAACTCCGGTTTCGGGACAAATTCAGTGGAAAGAGGCCGCTGTGGCAGCGCTGGGAAACAGTTTTGTAACCCGGCCTGGCCTTTGCAATGCCAGCCATAACCAGGCCGGTCTTGGATGGATCGACCGAAACAGTTTATCTCTTCAGCATTCACGACCATTCATCCTGAAGGAGTTGGGAATATCTTCCCTTTGTGCACAGATTCATGCTGGTGAAGGGACATTTGGAACAACACTGTCCACCTATGGGATCACCGGATTAAGAGAAACCTCTGCGTGGATTTCATATGGTATGAAACTGCATCCTGGAATTACCGCAGGTCTGGGAATTCACTTTTGGTGCTCAACCATCCCGGAACAGTTGCTATACCATATTGGATTTAGTTTTGCCGCAGGGATACAGGCAAAGGTGAATGATCAACTTTTCATAGGTGCCCATGTGTTGCATCCTGCAGGATGGAATGCAATAACACCCGGTATGAGACTTGACCGGATGGTCATCTCTGCCGGGTTTTCCTATACCTTCTTTCAAACAGTCAGCTACTATTCAGATCTCCGGATCCTGTCCGAAAACCACATCCAATCATGTCACGGCATCGAGCTAAAACTGTCAGAACGTATAGAGTTTCTTCTGGGCATGCATAACCATCCATTCTCCATTTCCTGGGGAGTAGCCTTCCTCCTTGACAACTGGACCCTTCACGCTGCATTTGAATATCTGATCGATTCCGGAAGCACACCATTTTCATCCATCACTTATGCCTGGTAAGGTTCATATCCTGTTGTTTCTTATCACTTTGACGATCCCCGGAATAGTTGATTCCCAGCAACCGGCAGAGCCTGGTCATCATGCCGAAGAACTCCTTTTCAGAGATGAAGCTTCCGAGGTTCCCATTGCATTCTATGAATCACACATGGAGCTGATCAGTCATCCCATAAACCTGAACAGGGTCACTTCGGATCAATTGGGTGAATCCGGACTCTTTACACCATTCCAGGTCCATGTACTGATCAAATACAGGGAGGAGTTCGGTGAGCTATATTCAATTTATGAACTGGGAGAATTGAGAGGATTCCGGATTTCCAGGCTCCGGAAGATCGCTGCTTATCTGACTGTGGAAACAGCTGTTCGCTTCAATCCGGAAAAACCCGGTCATCATATGATACTCATAAATGTGGGCAGAACACTTCCTGAAGCAATCGGGTATCAATCCCGCCAGGAGGGCCGGGAAGCTCCCGCCTATGCCGGATCTCCCATCAAGACAAGTATCAGGATCAAAACTCATGTGGGGCGAAACCTCTCCATGGGACTCTCCTACCAGAAAGATGCTGGAGAAAAGTGGTTTCAGGAGATGCAACCTGAATTCATTTCAGGTTACATTCGTTACCATGGATATCGCCTGTTGAAGCAGCTGGTAGTGGGTAATTTTCAGTTGCATCATGGACTTGGACTTGTGAATGGCACTGGATTTCTTCATTCACCGGAAGGCATTCAGATCAACCAAAATTCGATCTCGAAACTAAAGCCCTATGCATCCCTTAATGAGTACAGATTTGAACAGGGAATTGGTTGCCGAATTGATCTGAATAAGATTGAACTGCTGGCATGGTCGTCTTACCAAAAACTGGATCTGTCAATGAGCGATATTATGGAAAATCCGGGAAATCCTGACTGGTTGGAACACCACAGGAAAACCGGTTTGCACAGGACGTTGACCGAAGTGGGAGGACGCTCTCTTGCCTTTCAGGTTCATTCTGGTATTCAGGCGGTATTCAGGCATGAAAATCTGGTCGTTGGTTCTATGTTTGGCCTTGAGGTGACAGGATTAACCCAGAAGGGGATGGACAGTCTGAAAGTAGATATGGAACCAAACCTGAATGGCATATCAAGTCTCCATGCACAATGGCACCGGGAAAGGCTTGACCTGTTTGGAGAAATTGCAATGGGGAAAATACCCTCCACTGCTATCCTGGCGGGATTAAAATATCATTATAATGATTTCATCCAGGGGATCATACTGTACCACCACTACGGGCCATCTTACCGGGGATTTCGCCCCTCCTCATATGCGTCAGGAAGTGGCATCAGCAATGAGCAAGGGATTGCAGTGGGATTACACGCAGAGCCGGGTCTCTTGTTCACAGCTGACTTATTGTTGGAGTATTTCAACTATCCTGATCCCCGCTATCTTACCCGTGTTCCATCAACCGGTTACAGGTACAGTTGCACTTTAAATAATCCAGGGATTAAACATCTTCAGTGGAGGTTCCGGATTCTAAAAAAAGTATGGCAAACCACACCCGCAACCAATGCAACCGGGCTTCGCTCACTAAAACAATCAGAGGTAACACGGTTGGACTTTCGTTTCATATACGATCCTGAGGTGATGGTGAAGTGGCAATCAAGATTGGTTGTATCGTTGCTGTCAGGGGAGAGCAAACCGATCCCCGGGTATGCCGCAGTTCAGCAGTTGAGCATTCATCGCCTGCAATCCCTTACCTGTACCTTCCAGTTTGTGGTTTTCAACGTGACAGATTGGGACAACAGGATCTACATTTATGAACCAGGGCTCTATTACAGTTTTAATTTCCCGGTTTGTTATGGTACCGGACAGAAAGTCACTTCAGTGGTCTCTTTGAAAACAGGCAGAAGAATTACACTGGCCGGAAAAGCATCAATGGTCACTTATCATGACAGACGAGAAACTGGATCGGGGAACGATCTGATTAGGGATTATAAGAAGATAGAGGTTGGTGTGCAACTGCGGTTGAGCCTCTAATCAAATTTAATACCCTGAATATGGATCTGGAGGTTTACCCTGCCCCTGAATTCGTTTTCCATAAGCTGGTAGCAAATATCAAACGGGGCACCCTTATTGATCTTTTGAAAATCCTGTCCCTGATGAAAAGCGATGGCAGAAAATACTTTAAAGGGATTTTCTTCCTGGATAAGCGTCAGTTTCAAATGCTCCCCATTGTTCCCAACGGTGCGGCCATATCCATTATCTACCACATTCTCCGAAAGAAAAATCGGGTTATGATTATCGGGACCAAAGGGTTGAAACTGTTTTAACACCCGGAAGAATTTATCATTGATCTCCATCAACTGCAATTCAGTATCGATCTCCAGGACAGGGATCAACTGTTCCGGGTCAATGTTTTCACTGACAATCTTCTCAAAGCGTTCTGTGAACTTCTGAACATTTTTGACCTTCAAGGTAAGTCCGGCAGCATACTTATGTCCCCCAAAATTCTCAAGCAGATCACTGCAGGATTCAATGGCCTGATAAAGGTCAAATCCATTGACCGATCTGGCCGAACCTGTGGCAAAACCATTGGACCTGGTCAGGATTACCGTTGGCTTATAAAAATGGTCGAGCAGCCTGGAAGCCACAATACCGATCACTCCTTTGTGCCATTCCGGATTGTATAAAACTGTCGAATTACGATCCTGGAGCTGGACATTGGAGCGAATCATTTCAATGGCCTGCCGGGTGATTTCCGTGTCAATGTTTCGCCGGTCGAGATTGAAGTTGTTGATTTTTTTACTGATGATAGCAGCATCGCTGCTTTTACCACACACCAACAAATCCACCGACTTCTTACCTGACTCCATCCTGCCAGCTGCATTAATCCGTGGACCAATCTTAAATACAATATCTTCAATATCGATCTTTTTACGATCGATACCAGCAACCTCCCTGATGGCCTTTAAACCTATGGATGGACTCTCATTCAGCTTCTTCAATCCAAAATAGGCCATAATCCGGTTCTCACCGGTTATGGGTACGATATCTGAGGCAATACTCACTACAACCAGATCCATGAAATCGTAGATCCTCTCCTGGGGTTGCCCTGTTGTTATGCAGTATGCCTGAACCAGTTTGAGTCCCACTCCACATCCCGATAAATCCTTGTAAGGATAATTACAATCTTCCTGCTTTGGGTCCAATACTGCTATGGCTTCAGGAACAGTCTCACCAGGATTATGATGATCGCAAATAATAAACTCTATGCCCTTCTTCCTGGCATAATCAATATTATCAACTGCTTTAATACCACAATCCAGGGCAATGACCAGGGTGATCCCATGCTGGGCTGCATAATCAATCCCTTTCTCTGATACACCATAACCCTCATCGTACCGGTCGGGAATGTAGTAATCAATTTCTTTAAAATGGTCTTTAAAGAATTTGTAGACCAATGCAACCGCCGTTGTGCCATCCACATCATAATCGCCATACACCAATACTTTTTCTCCCGATTCGATGGCCTCCATGATCCGCTGCACTGCCACATCCATATCCTTCATCAGGAAAGGATCGTGGAGATTGGATAGGTCGGGTCGGAAAAAGATTTTGGCCTCTTCAAATGTGGTGATTCCACGCTGGACCAATAACTGGGCCAGTGGCCTGTCGATTCCCAGCTCCTTAGACAAAGAAGCGATTACAGCTTCATTACCTGGTGCTTTTATGACCCAGTTTTTATCCATGATTTTTTAGCAATTCGGCAGGCAACCTCCCCCCCTCTCCCCACAAAATTAACATAATCTTTTTTATACCTTTGTGCCCAGAATAATAAATTCCAAAATGCACAATCCCGAACTCAACGAACAGGAACAAATCAGAAGAAACTCCCTGGAAGAGATCAAGAAGCTTGGCTTCAATCCCTATCCCCCTGAGACATTTGAAATCACTCATAAAGCGTTGGAAGTTAAATCTGAATTCGAAAAGGATGAAGCTGCATTAGCAGATATTACCCTTGCCGGACGGATCATGAGCCGACGGATCATGGGAAGTGCCTCCTTTGCCGGAATACAGGATTCATCCGGAAAGATTCAGCTCTATTTTCGTCGTGACGACCTTTGTCCCGGAGAGGATAAGACCCTGTACAATACGGTCTTTAAAAAACTGCTCGATATCGGAGATATTATCGGGATCAGGGGATTTGCTTTCAGGACCCAGGTGGGCGAGATCTCAGTGCACGTAAAAGAATTAGTTATTCTCAGCAAATCCATTAAACCCCTTCCCATTGTAAAAGAAGCTGAAGGTAAGACCTATGATGCAGTAACCGACCCGGAATTCAGGTACCGTCAGCGTTATGTGGACCTGATCGTTAATCCCGAGTCAAGGGAACTTTTCAGGAAAAGGACCCAGGTATATAACTCCCTCAGAGAACTCTTTAATGAAAAGGATTACCTTGAAGTGGAAACTCCGGTACTTCAACCCATCCCAGGAGGAGCTGCTGCCAGGCCATTTATCACCCATCACAACAGCCTGGATATTCCCCTCTATCTTCGTATTGCCAATGAACTCTACCTGAAAAGATTGATTGTCGGAGGATATGATGGGGTATATGAGTTTTCCAAGGACTTCCGAAATGAAGGTATGGACCGGTCGCACAATCCTGAATTCACCGTCATGGAAATCTACGTGGCCTATAAGGATTATAGGTGGATGATGGATTTCACCGAAGAGATGATCGAAAAGGTAGCACTGGATCTACACGGAACCACCAAGATTGTTGTGGGTGACCAATCCATCGACTTCAAACGTCCTTTCAAAAGGATCACCATGCTCGATGCCATCAAAGAGAGCACCGGTTTTGACATCTCCGGCATGGATGAAGCAGGTTTGAGAAATGTTGCCAAAAGCCTGGACGTTACACTGGATGAAAGCATGGGCAAGGGCAAGATCATTGATGAAATATTCGGTGAGAAAGCAGAACCACATATGATCCAACCCACTTTCATCACCGACTACCCGGTGGAGATGTCACCCTTGTGCAAAAAGCACCGCGACAATCCCGAACTCACCGAAAGATTTGAACTGATGGTGAACGGCAAAGAGCTCTGTAACGCATACACCGAACTAAACGATCCCATTGATCAACTGGCACGCTTCCAGGAGCAGTTAAAACTCTCCGAAAAAGGAGATGATGAAGCGATGTTTATCGACATGGATTTTGTCCGCGCACTGGAATATGGCATGCCCCCCACCTCGGGTATGGGCATGGGCATGGACCGCCTTGTGATGCTTATGACCAACCAGACCAGCATCCAGGAGGTACTCTTCTTCCCGCAAATGAAACC
>JBDLIX010000136.1:0-14804 GCA_039714655.1 Bacteroidota bacterium | reverse complement strand
AAACTGATAAACGGCACGATAAAGGAGAAATTAACGGCGGGAAGAGGTCCCACGGTACCAAGGTCGATGATGGCTCCCTGGATGGGAGGCATCAGTGCACCGCCCACAATAGCCATCACTAGTCCCGCTGCGCCCAAACTGGCATCGTCACCCACATCCCTCAGGGCGATCCCGTAGATGGTGGGAAACATGAGCGACATGAATCCGGAGGTGGCGATCAGCAGGTAGAGGCCCAGCATCCCTTCAATGAGGATCACTCCGGTAGTGGTAGCCAGGCCTCCAATAGCAAAGATCATCAGCAGCTTGCGGGCATTCACATACCGCATCAGGAGTGTGCTGACAAATCTGAAGGTTAGAAACATGCCCATGGCCACCATGTTATATCGTTGAGCAGTGGCTTTGTCGATACCCAGGTTTTCGGCATAGTGGATGATAAAGGTCCAGCACAGGATCTGAGCCCCGACATAGAAGACCTGGGCAACTACTCCTTCCCGGTAGACTTTGTTTTTTGCGAGCCTCCGGAAGGAATCTCCTGCACTGCCGCTCTCCGAGTGTCCCGTATGGGGCATCTTTACCAACGCGATGAGCACAAACATCATGATCACCACCAGGCCCAGGATCACGTATGGATCCCGGATGATTAGCAGGTCGCTGGCCCGGATGGCTGCCTTACTGGCTTCATCCAAAGTGGGAAATGTCAATACTCCGTCTACCCGTTCGTCAGATTTCAGGGCGGCCAGGATTACCCACGAGGCCACGGCCATGCCAGAAAGCGATCCCACCGGGTTAAAAGACTGGGCGAGGTTGAGCCGCTGTGTCGCATTCTTCCTGCTTCCCAGTGAAAGAATAAAAGGGTTGGCAGTTGTCTCCAGGAATGCCAGTCCGAATGTGAGTATATAGAGTGACACCAGGAAAAAACCGTAGGCTTGATAGTGAGCTGCCGGCCAGAATAGAAGTGCTCCAACTGCGTATAGCGCCAGTCCCAGCAGGATACCTTTTTTATAGTCATACCTGCGTACGAAAAGGGCTGCCGGGATGGCCATGGTTCCATATCCTCCGTAGAAAGCGAGTTGGATCAATGCAGCTTTAGCGTTAGACATCTCCATCAGTGTTTTGAAGGCAGCTACCAAAGGATTGGTGATGTCATTGGCAAATCCCCACATGGCAAAGAGGCTGGTGATTAGTATGAAGGGGATCAGGTATCGGCGTTCGACAAGCTTTGGGCTGGAATCTTTCATCGGTTCTAAAAGGTGAAAATTTTAATGAGGTACAAGGGTGCAATAATACACAAATTAATCTAATCGATTATCTCTCCCAGTAACTTGAGTTCCGAATCGGGAATTGTATTCATATCATTTAAAAGCTCTGTGATGAGCGTTGTTTTGGCAGCATTTTCAAGGACCTCAATTCTATCGAAAGCCTGGAGGATATTTTTTCCAGTGGCAAGTACACCATGATTGTCCATTACAACAATTTTGTTCCTGGAGGCCACTTCAGCAACATTTTTGGCAAGCTCCATCGTTCCCATGGTTGCATACTTTGCCCGGGCTGGAATTCCTAATACGGCGTATTGTTCGGCCATCATATTTGTAGAAATAGATTTGTTTGTACAAGCAAACGCAGAAGCTGTAACAGGGTGAGCATGAACGATGGCTTTTACATTACTGTTCTTCCGGTAGATCTCAATATGCATATCTTTTTCACTGGTAGGCTTAAGATCCGGTGTTAAGTTTTCTCCGTCCATTGTTAATATGGCAATCTGTTTTGCTTTCATTCGACCTTTATCCAGTGCAGATGGAGTCATAAGCACGTAATTATCGCAAAGCATGCTTATGTTTCCACCAGATGTTGTTGTGAGCCCCATTGTATACAATCTACGCATAAAGTAGGCGATCTCTTTTCTCTCTTTCTTGAACATGCTGATCTTACTTTCTTTCATAACTATACTCCTCTTTGAGTTGTAATTCACGCTGGGCTTGTTCACTTGGCCTGGGAGTCAGGTCCTTTTCGGCAAAATAGGGTGCTCCGATCCACTTCATGGTTTCTCCCAGTTCACGGGGATCACCATTCTCCTGAAGGTGTTTTGTGAGTCTTTCTGAAAGCTTCTCTTTTATCTTATTAAATGCATCTGAACCGGCAACATTGATCATTTGGTAGGGATCGTTTTTCAAATCATACACCTCCTCAGCAGGACGTTTTTCAAAAGCCAGATCAAATAACTCCTTTATGCCATCCCTCTCTCTGTTTTTCAACAGGTACATTTTTGTGGGGCAGGGGTAATGTAACATATGGGCATCCACATCTCCATACAGAGGCGGGTCTCCTGCAGGCCAGCTATCAGGCTCATAATTCCGGATGTACAGAAAGTCTTTTGTCCGCAAGGATCGGGCCCCATAACCGGCTCCACCCTCACGAACAAAGGCATGCCTCTCCCTGGCAGTAACAATGTAATCCCTCTGTTTGTCTACCAACCCCTCTTTTTCTGACTCAAGGAGATTCACGAAGCTTCTGGAATTCATGGTTTCCGGAACAGCGATTCCTGCCAACTCCAGGAAAGTGGGTGCAAAATCATTCAGACTCACAAAGTCATCAATTACCCTGCCACCTGTATACTTTTCCGGCATGGAGATAATCAGAGGTATTCTGGTTCCAAAATCATAAAGATTTGCCAGGCCCCTGGGCATTTGCCAACCGTTGTCACTGCAAACGATGACCAGGGTATTCTCCAGTTGTCCCATCTCTTTGACCAGTTGGATATAGGAGGCAACATCCCTGTCGAAACTCTGGATCTCAGCATAATAATCTCCTATATCCTTCCTTACATCTTCGTTATCCGGCAGGTAGGGAGGAACAACTATATGAGCTGGATTAATACCTTCTTTTTCCCATCCACCGACCTTATAAGGCCTGTGGGGATCGCGGGAACTATACCAGTAACAAAAGGGTTGTCTTTTCTCTTTTTCATTATAGAACTCTTCAAAGGAATTAAAACGCGTACCCGCGGGATTGCGGGTGCGACCACCTGCTTCAAAATCACCCGGTCCCCAACCCTTACCTTCAAAACCCACAAGGTAACCAGCCTCTTCAAGCAACTCGGTGTATACCTTAAATTTCCCCGGGAATGATCCCCACAGATTTGCAGCCTCTTCCAGTCTCCAGATATCCTGACCGGTTAACATGGATGCACGGGCAGGAGAACACGAAGGTGCTGAACAGTATGCATTTGTAAAACGGATACCGTGTTCTGACAGTTTATCAATAGTAGGAGTTTTTATTACCGGATCCCCATAGCAGCCTAAATGGTTCCAGGAGTGATTGTCAGACATTAAAATAAGAATGTTGGGCCTGACTTGTTCATTTTTCGCTTCACTACCACATCCCCCCATCAGAAATAGAGCAAGCAATAGGATCGGGGTGAAATTTTTCAGGTTATGCATGTATATTTTTTTTATCTATTAATCTGACTGTTTATTCAGAAGGAGAATGATCCGATTCTCCTTTTAACATCCTGACACAGTTTACCATTCCCCTTACATTGTGGTAGGTGGTTTTCCAGGCATGGCTTTTTCTCTCGGTTTTGCTCTCCGGAAAGGTGTCGAGACCATGATTGTACCATCCACCGAATTCTTTATCAATCAGATAGGTATCGATGTGTTTCCATGACTTAAGGAATTTCCCGTAATAGTCATTGGGATCATCGGGGTAAAGTGTGTGCATTAAAAGCAATGCATTCAATCCTTCCACCTGACTCCACCATGATTTATGGTTGTTGATGATCCTGATCTCTCCATCAATTTCCTTACCGGCATCATAAAAGCCCCCGGCTTTCTTATCCCAGCCGGACTCCAGGGAATGATCTACCAATCGTTTTGCGATCCGATGTGTCTTATCATCCTCACCCCATCCAAGGATATGTGCTGTTTCAAGAAGCAGATAGGCTGTTTCCACGTCATGTCCGTATGTGAAATGCTGTGTGAACCATTGATTTCCTCCTGACAATTGCTCCATTGTCTTATCCGGAACCAGGGTCCAGTCAGGATAAAAATAGAGCTGCAGGTATCCATCCGGATGCACAAACCTATCCCTGATCAGGTAAAACATCTCTTCCAGTCTTGTTCGAACAAGGCTATCCGGCCAGATGCGGTATAGCCCGGTAAATGCTTCCATGAGATGGATGGAGCTGTTGTAATCTTTCAATCCCTTTGCAGGAAAGTCATCCAGGCTGGTTTTGTCATCGCTATCTCTTTGAGCTGGAGTTCCATCTCTTTTTAGATACTCAAAATATCCGCCATAATCTTGATCATAAGCATGTTCCTCCATCCAGAGGAAGGCTTCTTTTGCCAGATTAACTGCTTCCGGATTAT
This sequence comes from Bacteroidota bacterium, assembly GCA_039714655.1. GTDB lineage: Bacteria > Bacteroidota > Bacteroidia > Bacteroidales. Next base: position 10,440 of record JBDLIX010000136.1, on the reverse strand, counting down.
GACTTATCCGGTGATACTGTGACAGTCCATACAGCGCAAAAGCCTGTCCATAAATACGCTTTTCATCAATACTCTCTGGATGGGGGACACCATTTCTCGCACAGAATGGATGGAATCCCCCATATTTCTTATCCCACATCTGGTCTCTCAGGAAACTGAATCCATGGGTTGCGTAGTCAAGGAATTCCTTTCTGTCTGAGTAGAATTCATAGATAAAGGAAGTGCTCCAGAGATGGCGTGCCTGCTGTACCAGTGCCTTGTGCTGCGAACTTTTAGTCAGGCCCCAGTCACGATTGAAGTCTGAAATATACCCTCCATAAAGGGTATCCAGAATGCGTGGATACCAGGGATCAATGATGAAGTCAAAAAGGCTCTTCTCCAGTTCAAGGGCCACTTTTGAATAACCGGGCAGGAGGTTCTCATGATGATCTTCAGAACTGCTTCCGGAACCACACGCAGAACCTGCAATGAGCGTTAAAGCAGTAATTAAAAGAGTAACAAATCGTTTGTGAACAACCATTATTCATTAAAAACTTGATCAGGGTCATAATTTACGCAATAAGTGCTGATTTCCTGAAATAATATTAAAGAGAAACATATATTTACATCTCCTCCAGCAAATGATTCTATCCATGATTCAAAAAATGTATCCATGACTCAGAAAAAGACTAAGTCACATTTTAAGGAGCATCTCAGACTATTCTCCTCTATGGCTCTGTTATGCATGGTCTCTCTCCTTACAGCACAGAAGCCAAACATACTGCTAATTATTTCCGATGATCTGAATACCCGTATCGGACCCTATATGGAGCTTGATAAGCACACTTCCCACCTTGACCGGCTTGCAGCTGAAGGAGTTCGATTCACCAGGACTTACTGTCAGTATCCTCTTTGTGGTCCCTCCAGGGCATCCCTGATGAGCGGATTGTACCCCGAATCAAACGGGATCCTGAATAACAGTCATGTCATCGGAAGTTACCGTGCAGTAACTCCTTCTCTCTCCGGACATCCTTCCCTGGCAGGATTTTTCAGGGAACATGGATATTTTACAGCAAGGGTCTCAAAAATATATCACATGGGTGTACCAGGAGGTATTGAACAGGGAGCAGCGGGAGGAGATGATCCCGATTCATGGGACTATGCATACAATGTGTTGGGGCCGGAAACACAAAGCCAGGGAAACCTGGAGTTGCTCTCTCCCGGGAACCTTCATTACGGATCAAATTTTGCACGCATGATCCTGGAAAACGGGCTTGAACAGACACAGACCGATTATATGGCCACAAGCCAGGCCATTGCAATCCTGGAGAGTCGTGCCGGGAAGCTGGCTGAAAATGCCACTAACAAACAGAAATTGAAACCGGAATCTCCCTTTTTTCTGGCTGTTGGACTGGTACGACCCCATGTTCCGCTCATTGCTCCTGAGAACTGCTTTGAACCTTACCCTGAAAATGAAGTACAACTTCCCGAAGTGTTGATTGATACAACTGTTCCAGAGAGAGCTTTGGCGATGCAGAATATGAAGATCTGGGAAATGAATGAGATGCAGAAGCGGCAGACCATTAGTGCCTATATGGCGAGTGTTCGCTTTATGGACCAGCAGGTGGGGCGACTGCTTGATGCGCTTGACCGGTTGGGGATCAGGGATGAAACCATCGTTGTTTTTATTTCAGATCACGGGTATAACCTGGGTGAACACGACTGCTGGTCTAAAGTAAGCTTGTGGGAGGGGAGTGTACGGATCCCGATGATCATATCCTGTCCGGGAGCCGGACAGAAGGAGGGAACCACCAGTGAGTCCATCACAGAACTTATTGATCTTTATCCCACACTGACTGATCTGTGTGGCCTGGCCAACGAACAACCTGAAATATTGCAGGGTAAAAGTCTAGCCGGTATTGTCATGGGAAGCAGCACAATGAAGGGTGAATCACTTGCCTACTCAGTCACTTATGGAGGAAGTGGAGCTACCCTGAGATCCGACAGATGGAGGTATACCCGATGGGGCGAAGAGATTGAGGCTGGCAATGAAGAGCTATATGATCACAGGAAAGATCCTGAAGAACATACCAATCTTGCCAATGACCCAAAAAAGCAAAAATCATTAACACAGATGCGGCGGAAATTTGATTTGGCAAGAAAAAAGGCCCGAACCACCATTGAAACCCAAAATGAAGAATGATGAACAGAATGAACTCCCGTGAGCGTGTACTTGCAGCCCTGAATCATACTGAACCTGACAGGATCCCGGTGGACCTTGGGGGGCACCGCTCTTCAGGGATCTCAGCCATTGCCTACCATCATTTGCGCAAATACCTTGGACTTGCAGAGAAGCCTGTGAGGGTATATGATATGGTGCAGCAACTGGCCATCATCGATGAGGATCTGCTTGACCTGTTCGGGGTCGATACGGTGGAAATGGGACGTGGGTTCCTGCTGGAAGATGGGGATTGGAAACCATGGATCCTTCCGGATGGAACACCCTGTGAAATTCCATATTATACCAATATTGAAAAAAAGGGAGATGACTGGCTGATCCTTGATGAGGATGACGCCGAGGTGGGTATTTTGAAAAAAGGGAGTCTCTATTTTGAGCAGACCCGTTTCCCCCTGATGGAACGGGGCATTGTGAATGATGATTTCGAAGATCTTGAAGAGATGCTCGGTCGGCAAATCTGGAGTGCTGTAGTACATCCGGGTGCCCACTTATCCATGGATACGGAGGGATTAAAAGAGATGGCTGAAAGGGCACATGCCCTTCGCAAATCCACTGACAGGGCCATTATTGGACTTTTTGGAGGCAATATGTTTGAGTTGCCCCAGATGCTATATCGGATGGATCATTATCTGCTGGCTACCGGCATGTATCCTGACAAGGTGCTGGAGCTGTCCGAAAAGCTGTCCCAGATACACATGAATAACCTGGAGAAATGGTTGTCTGCAGTGGGACCCTATATCGACGTTGTCTTATTCGGGGATGACCTGGGTGGACAGCAGGGTCCATTGATCAGTCCGGAGGCGTACAGAGAATTCTATAAGCCTTATCACAGAAAGCTTTGGGGAAGAGCCAAAGAGCTTGCCGGGGTGAAGGTGCAACTTCATTGCTGTGGTGGGATCTACGAACTGCTGGATGATTTGATTGACGCAGGGTTGGATGCGGTAAATCCTGTTCAGATCTCCTGCCGGGGGATGGATCCTGCCCGGTTGAAGAGGGAATTTGGAGAGAGAATTACATTCTGGGGTGGGGGATGTGATACACAACGGATCCTGCCTATGGCAGGTCCGGATGAAATTTCTAAGCATGTGAAGGAACTGACTTCAATCTTCAGCCCTGGCGGAGGATTTATTTTCCAGCAGGTGCATAACATCCTGGCCAATGTGCCTCCCGAGAATGTGGTGGCCATGATGGAATCCATCAATAATACCAGGTAATCATTAAGAAATCACTATTTTTGAGGAGCAACCATAAACTCAACCAATCCATGAAAACTATCCTGACAAAGTTCTTTTTTATGATTCTTTTGGCTGGCTTCCTCAGCTTCAATTCATTTGCACAGGAAGGCTATGTGCCTTCAGAGGAGAATCTGGATAACCGGGAATGGTTCCTGGATGCCAAATATGGCCTCTTTGTTCACTGGGGTGTATACTCCATCATGGGTGGCGGTGGTGATGAGGGGATTGCCGAATGGATCATGAATAGTAAGAATATCCCGACCGTTCAGTATGAGAAGTTGCCCGGCTTTTTTAATCCCGTAGATTTTGATCCGGTCCAATGGGTCTCCATGGTAAAGAAGGCCGGGATGAAGTACATTACCATCACCAGCAAGCACCACGATGGATTTGCCATGTACGATAGCAAGATCAGCGACTATAACATTGTGGATGCCACACCCTATGGGAAGGATGTGATTGGAATGTTAAAGAAAGAGTGTGACAAGCAGGGGATCAAGCTGTTTTTCTATCATTCCCAGCTGGACTGGCACCATCCTGATTACTTTCCGCATGGACGTACAGGAGTGGAAATTGAAGGAAGATCACAATCGGGTGACTGGAATGCTTATATCGACTATATGAATACCCAGCTTACCGAGCTGCTCACACAGTATGGTGAAATAGGAGGGATCTGGTTTGATGGTATGTGGGACAAGCCCGATGCGGAATGGAGACTTGGCGAAACTTACTCAATGATCCATCAATTACAGCCTGGAGCATTGATTGGAAGTAACCATCACAAAATGCCATACCCTGGTGAGGATTTCATGATGTTTGAAAGGGATCTGCCGGGTGAAAACTCCATGGGCTTTAATAAAGCAGGGATCTCCGATAAAGTGCCCCTGGAAATGTGTGAGACCATGAATGGATCGTGGGGATTCAATATTATCGACCAGAATTATAAATCAGTAAAGACGCTGATCCAGACCATGGTCCGCGCAGCCGGATTTGGTGCCAATTTTCTTTTGAATACAGGCCCCATGCCCAATGGAATGATCCAGCCCGAGAATGTGGATACCCTGATGGCCATCGGTGAGTGGCTGGAAACTTATGGCGAATCTCTTTACGGTACAAGGAAGGGACCGGCCAGGCCGCAGGAGTGGGGAGCCATGACTACCAGGGCTAATAAGGTGTATGTACATGTGCTGGATTACAAAGGAAGAGCCATAAATCTCCAGGGGGTTGATCCCCAAAGTGTCCGTTCAGCAACCTACTTTGATGATGGGACCAGAGCGGATGTAAAACATAATGAAGAGGGAGTTACCCTTACCATACCAAAAAAGAAACTAAAGCCCATCGATACCATTGTGGTGCTGACCCTGAAATAGATATCAATACCTGTTGTAATGCATCACCCCCGATGAAAATTCAATATCCTGAAAATTGGCTTCCCGTTGCATGAAATTTAAAGGGATGGACATGAAGTACCTCACCTTCTTCCCATCAAGTATGGCAGGTGTCCAGTAACCGGGGAGTTCCATGATCGTGTTCACAAGGAGCTGGTTCAACTGCCTGGATTTACCTTTAAGCGCAATGACTCCATTGATCTTGCCATTCTCCATCACCACCCATCCGATGACCACCTGGTCCTCAATCTGTGTAAGATCCAGTTTTGATTCTGCAATCTTGTTGATCAGGAAACCTTTGAAAAAATCATCACCCATCTGGTATTCTGGTTCCTTGTCAACAGAATAAAATATGGTATCGATATATTTCGATCCGTCATTTAGCCAGTTTTCGTTGGAAATAAGCTGGTTATCATTGTAAACAGATTTGGATTTAACCGCTCCATTGGGATGATATTCTGTAACAACTCCCTCCAGGTGGAGGGGCAGGAAACTGGTTGATGTTCCGGTTCGAACCGTGCTGGTAAGGGTCGATTCCTTGAAAAGATATTCACCAGGGCTTATCTCTTCCATCTCACGATAGATCCTTTTTGGAAACAAGCTGGAAGCATTGTAAAAGATCGTTTGACTCCCACTGCCCTGGATCTTGATTTTCTCCTTTTTAGTCCGGACCCACTGATCCCCTAATTTGTGGTATGTTCCTATTTTATACTTTTTGGCGGATCGCCTTTTTACCTCTTTATAGGTGACGGCATCCTCCAACTGTTCCACAGGTTTTGAATTGGGCCCAAAACAGTAGTTACCCTCCTGTCCGCCGGACTCCCTGGACACCACTGTGAGAAAGAGGAAAATCCAGATGAGATGCTTCAAAATTGAGTGTTCTATGCTCTGATTATTAAGATATTACAACTCCTTTATTCGTATATTCCGAAACCATAACAAAGAACCGTGCCCAAGGAAACCGATATGGCCATTGGTCCGTTTAAGGCCGGGGTGCTCTTTTCCGTCTGCTGGTCCGTTTTTGGTTGCTTCTTTGATATTTGCTTCCACAATGATATTCCCATTCAGGGTGATTTTAATATCATCCCCTTTTATGATGACCTCCTGACTGTTCCATTCTCCCACCGGCTTTAAATAACCTCTTTTTGCCGGGATGATCCCATAGACGGAGCCGTGATACTGATAGGGCTCCAGGTTGTTATATACAGGTGCTGTGTTATCCAGGATTTGAAGCTCATAACCCTCATAGGCAGCATTCACATTCAGGGGTGTTCTGATCCCGAGACCATTGTTGGCTCCAGGAGTGAGTTTAAATTCGAAACGATAAATAAAATCGGAATACTCCTTCTCCGTATACAGATTCCCTCCACCCTTCCGGGGACGGATCACTATGGTTCCGTTCTCTGCAGCATAGCTATGGTTTTCGCCGGTCCAGCCCGAGAGGTCTTTTCCGTTAAAAAGAGTCACATAGCCATCCGCTTTTTCCGCATCACTGAGCACATTCATGGCTGGCTCCAGCTCCTTTACATAAATATCCCGGAAGGCCAGATCTGTGCCATGAGCCTGAAGTTCAATGGATCCGGTGGGGAATATGGGGATGCCTCTATCCCAGTAGTTCTCCATAACCACATTGTCCACCACAAGTTTACCATTCAGGGTTACCGTAACCCTTTCATCGATCATGGTAATGTGAAACGTATTCCACTCCCCAACAGGATTATCGGCGACAAGCAGAGGTTTACTTTCATGTTTTTGATTGTTGTACAATCCTCCTGAACCCACCTGTGCACCGGACTCCACCCGTGAGATATCCCAGATCTGCACCTGGGGTGACCCACGCAGGTAGATTCCCGAATCACCTTTCTTAGTGATCCTCCAGTCAACGATCATCTCAAAAGAACCATACTCTTTTATACTACAGAGGTTAGCTCCATGGCCATTAAAGACAATGCAGTTATCCTTCACACTCCAGTTCTCAAGTAATTTCTGATCGGCCTCTTCCTGAAGTTTTTTCAATTCCTCAGGAGATAGTTTGATTTTTTTGACCGGATCTGTAGCAAGCCCCTGCCAGCCCGAAAGGTCCCTGCCATTGAACATGGAAACGAATCCTACCTGGTCGGTCATCTCCTTCAGGTAGTTATCGATGTCAATTTTAATGTACTCACTATCAGGCCCTGTAACAATTTCCCTGGCTCTGATCAGGGTTTCGTTCACCACTTTACCCTCGAGACCGTTTTCCAATCCGTCACTTGGAAGCACAACCCTCACCAGGGCGTTGGCGGCCTCTGACTGCAGCTCATTATTGTCAAGGTATTTGTCTAATACCACAAAGCTCAGGTACGTTTTTACATTTCCCAGGGCCCCTATAATTTGCTTGAGGGCAGCTATATCAGAAGCATAAGGTGTTACTTTTCTAAGGAGTAACAATTTTTGATCGTCCGTTTCAGTGGATCTGGTCACGATTTGCACATAACTATTGAAAGCGGCATTTTTATCCGGGATTGAGTGATTACCGGAACAAATTTCAAACAACGCTTTGATCGCAGCAATATCGTTGGATCTTGTCAATGCACCTAATGCCTCTTCTTGAGCTTCAGGGTCACCGGACTGATATACAGAATAGACCGAACTCATCGCCTCTTCACCACCTACACTGCCAAGTACACCAATGAAATTTCGTATGGATGACTTTTCGGAGGCAAATGACAATATGGTCCGGATTGCCGCAGGTCTATCCGGACTCCTGTTGACTGCTACGACAATTGCTTTTTCAATCTGCAACCTTTCCTCCTCCTTTTCCAGCTGATCATATAGAAGGAGCAATCTATTTAAGTGCTCTGGCGAGGCAACATAATAAAGGTTTTCAAGTGCTGATCTCCGTACCTCTCCTTCCGATTCAACCTGGTCAAACAGAACCGTAAAATAATCACTCTTCCCTCTGACTGCAATCACTTCCAAAAAAACAACTTTCGCGCCATCAGGAGCATTTTCCAGTTGATCTGCCAGTAGCTGGACATCATCTTTTCCAACACTCTGCAGAAGTGCTGCTCTGGCAGTTTTTGTATCAGGGCTTGCTGGAAAAGTAAGTGTATACTTTACGATCTCTTTTACAGCTTCCTCCTGCTGAATAAGTGTGAAAGATTTAACCGCCTGTTGCCTCAGCGTTGCATCGGCATCATTCATATAGCCTTTTACTATTTCACCTGTTTCGCTTTCTGCCAACAGGCCGAAAAGGTATAGTACTTCACTTCTCACTTCAGTGCTTTTGGTAGTTTGAAGCGTTTTGATCCAGGGAGCAACCGGACTGTTATGCTTTGCTGCATAATCGATTGCAGCCATGCGATATGACTTGTTCTTGCTCTTCAGGGCATCCACAAGAAGGGATACAGAGTTGTCGATATTATCATTTCCCGCTGCAGTTAATAAAGCTTTGGTTTTAAAGTGGATCTGCTCCGGATCTTTGCACTTTTTCTCCAGGACCTTACAAATTTTAAGGCTGAGGTTGTGATTGCCATTCTCTGAAAGTGTTTGTGCATAGGTGAGCAGACTTCCGGTGGCATTGGTGGATTCGGGCATATAGGATGTCGTTTTTGCCGCATCCATAAGGATTTTATAAGAATCCGGATGACCAAGTTTTGCCAGAGAGGCCAGTACGCTCCTCTGCAATTCGTTATTCCCACTTCCGGCAAGGGATCCAATGGCAGCTGCATGATCACGGATGCCTGTTTCCCCAATGGCATTAACCAGTGCAATCTGAACGTTGCCCGAGGTCTTATCCAGATAATCCACAAAAGTGCTGGCTGCCACACTGGGGTTTGCATCCCTCATGACCCTGATGGCAGGATCATGTAACCTGGTGTCCGTTAAATATTTGGTTAATACCTTGAGGGATGCATCACCTCCCATATAATTGAGCTGACTCATCAGGAAACTCTTCACATCAGGATCATCTCTTTTTTCAATCTCCTTTAGAAGCAATGCTTCCCATCTGTTTTTCTCTTTCTCCTTTCCTTTCTGACTGAGGAAACGTGATAAACTTTCTACAGCTACCCTTGGATTGGTATCATCACCGGTTCCGGGAGGAATGATCATCTCCAGCACCTTTTGCAATCCAGCATCTTCCATTTCAAGCAGCAGGATCATCTGCTCATCCAGATCCTGTTGATTGTCAGCCGGGACCTGAACCAGGAGGTCGGCAACTTTAGTGTCCAGGGTCCGGTTATCCTGTGAACTGACGGGAGTTAATAGGAAAACCAGGAGGATCAGGGATAGAGATGTCTGTTTTATATATTTCATCGTTGTGGTCTTTTTGTTGTTAATCTACGCGTATTTTTTATTAAATACTCCAGGGTGAACGCATCTCCGGGTATATCAATCGATTTGCACCTTCATCATTTATAAATTCCTGCTTTACCGGATCAAAATGGAGGGTTCGGCCCAGTCGCAAAGCGGCCACTCCCATATTGACGACGGTGCAGGAGCGGTGTCCATTCATCTCATTCAACGCAAATTTCTGACGGGTCCGTACCGAGTCATGGAACGAGGTGATCTGTGGCTCAGGATCAGGAAGACTATCGGCCAGATCCTGGATATGGGGTATTGTGGACCGGAACCCACGGAAAATCTTGCCATTGGGTCCTTCGATGTATGCGGCATCTTTATCCCTGTTTTCTCCATCAAGAATGATCTGGCATCCATCCTCATAAGAGTAGGTAATTCTTCGCCAGGATCCCACCGCATCGGAATGTTGCTGAGGTGCATCAACCTCCACGCGAATGGGACTTGTATGGTCCTTATTTAGCATATACTGGACCGGATCAAGATAGTGTTGTCCCATATCTCCCAATCCACCACCATCGTAATCCCAGAAACCACGGAACTTTGAGTGTACCCTTAGCTCATTATATGGTTTATAGGGTGCTGGCCCAAGCCACATGTTGTAATCGAGATGTTCCGGTACCGGTTGTGGCTGAAGATTTTTGTCACCGCTCCAATAGAATTTCCAGTTGTATCCGGTAATTCCACTCACGGTTACTTTCAGTGGCCATCCCAGCACACCGCTGTCAATTATCTTTTTTAAGGGTTTAACAGTGGTACCCAATCCGTAAAAATCACCTCTAAACCGGAACCAGGTATTCAGTCTGAACATGCGTCCGTTATTCTGAACCGCTTCAATGACCCTTTTACCTTCACCGATGGTCCTGGTCATAGGTTTTTCACACCAGATATCTTTTCCTGCTTCAGCCGCCATTACTGAGATAAGTCCATGCCAGTGGGGAGGAGTCCCAATATGGACCACATCGATATCTTTTTGAAGAAGCAATTCACGGAAATCCGAATATCCCCTGACTCCCTCACCTGCTCTTTTCATGGCCCTTTGCAGATGGAGTTTATCCACATCACAAACAGCAACCAATCGTCCTTCGCGATTGAAATGGTGGTTGTAACCAATGCCTCCGACACCTATGATGGCTTTTGTGATCTGGTCGCTGGGGGCAACAAATCCAGGACCACCCAGTACATGCCTTGGTACAATCGTAAAAGCTGCTGTTCCGAGCAGACTCTTTTTTAGAAAATTTCTTCTTTCCATGTTCTTTTGTTT
>JBDLIX010000135.1:0-14945 GCA_039714655.1 Bacteroidota bacterium | reverse complement strand
AAAAGATATCATTGTGATCAATTTAATTGGGCATTTCGTTCCAAATTGATAGTAATTTGCAATAGTTAGCTTCTTCAAATCTAAGAAGCTTCACTACGTATTGACTGGGCACCCTGGGCGCATTGCCGGAAGGATTGCTCATCACACCAGCTTGTGCAACTTCCTGTATTGCCTTGGTGTAATGCATGAGTATTTTTTAAAGAGCCGGTTGAAATAGGAAAAATTGTCGATTCCCACTTCAAGTGCAATTTTTTCAATGGGATCGGTGGTGGCAACCAGTTGTAGCTGGGCTTCCTCAATTCGTTTCCGGTTAATATAATCTATTGGTCTGATCCCCATTGTTTTCAGAAAAAGCCTGGAGAAATAATCGTTTGAAAGGTGGCATATGCCTGCCAATTCTGATAAAGTGTGTTGCTTCGAAAGGTTCATCTCAATAAATTCCGTGACCTGCCGAATTTTTGAATTTGGGTTTAATCCTGGCTTTACATCTGTTTGAGTTTCAATTTTGATAAATCTGGAAAAAAGCTGCAATAAAATACCCTGAGTCTCCAGGCAACCTGCAATCTGTTGTGACGGGACACTGGTTGAATTTGGGGGAACTAGGTCCTCTGTGCAATATTTTGCCGGATCAATATTCACCAGTTTTCTTCCGGGATTTAGCTCTAAAATACGTCTCATCAGTTGAAAGTCACTCTCCGTTGCAGTCAGTTCGTATTTAAAAGTGAGCAGTTTGAAAAGGTCGGTCCCACCTGCAACCTGGGGGATGAAGTGAATGTAATAAAGTCCAAGGTAGGTTTCACTTGAATAATTGCAGAGTGTAAAACTGGGAATCAGGTACATCCGGCCTGTAATTAACTCTATCTTTTTATGGTTATGAATGATATTCCCCTCGCCGCTTAAAACCAGGTAGAGGCGTGTAAACGGACTTATCACCTTCTGGAAATTCCAGTTCTGCGCGATGCATTCATCCACACTCAATAACGAAATGTGAAGGCTCTTAAGTAGGTTTTGTATGTCCATTGCTTCTCTGCAATCCTGAATTTTATTACTATTATATTAATTCCAAAGGTCGGATTTGTGCATATAATAGACTAAAATATGAAAGTAATTAATATTTCTTTTACATAAAATTGTACGGTCTATGATATTAGACAAAGAGAATGAAATTGGGATCATGTTGATTAGGAATGTAATCGATAGTTAGTTGTGTTTAATAACCTGTAAACAATCATGTTATGAAAAGAAAGATCATCTCTTTTGTAATTATTCTGGTTAGTGTCGTTTTTAGCGGATGCGGCATAAAGAGTAGAAATAATGACGCAACTATTGAATCTATTAAAGCCTATAACATCGATTATAATTGGGGACCAGGGGGGAATCATGGTTTTGCAAAACCGGGTTTATGGGCTGATGCCAACCCGGACACATTGATGAAGTGGTATGAGGATCTGGGGTGCAATGTGGTTCATTCATTTGGGGTTTCTTGTAACGGTTATGCATGGTATAAAAATGGGATCGTTCCCGAACAGCCGGGATTACGATATGATTTCCTTACAGAGATGGTGAAAATCGGGCGTAAGAAAAATATGAAAGTTTTTGGCTATTTCTGTGTCGGTGCGAATAACAAATGGGAGGAAGATCATCCCGATTTGTGTTACCAGATGGATGGTCAGCAGATCCCATATACTACTCAGTATATTGATTATTTGTCAGCATCTATTGAGGATGCCATTAAAAAAACCGACATGGACGGGATCATGCTGGATTGGTTTTATAATCCGGGCGGTGGCAGGGACCCTCTTCCCCCACTAAGATGGATACCATGCGAGCAAATTATGTACCAGGAATTAATGAACGAATCCTTCCCGGGAAAGGATAAAATCACCCCTGAAATTGAATTGGATTTTCGTCGTAAAGCCATTGACAGGGCCTGGAAGCAGATCAGAGAGATGACAAAAAAAACAAAACCGGATTGCATTATCTGGTTAACCGCTTATAATGTTACCAGTAAAGAGTATATCGGTACAGATCTCTTAAAAGAAGTGGATTGGTTGATGAATGAAGCTGGAGATATTGCCAGAACCAAAGTTATGCGGGGATTAGTAAGAAGTGAGACTAAGCTTATCACATGTTTGGCAAATTGGAATAAACAAGACCCGGAAGAGGTTGTGCCTGCTGCAATCAAAGATAAAATTGGGCTTTATGGTTTTACCAGGCCTGTTAATGGTTATATGCTTCCTCCGGTTGACTACTATCTTTCGAATGCTGTTGATAGTTTAAAAGGTGAAGAACGGAATATTGCAGTATTAGCACGTGCATACAATGATTTACCGCTGGAATATGTTAAAGAGTAATTATTCTTCATCCCGTAAGTAATGAACCACAGAGACCGTTTTTTTGCTACGATAAACTACCAGCCAGTCGATCGTCCAGCTTCATGGTTGGGCTTGCCTGTACCTTCAGCGGAACCAGCATTAAAGAGATATTTCGGAGTAAGTAGTATTGACGGGCTCAGGGAGGCAATTGGTGATGATATCTATCCCATCGAAGTACCCTATAATTATGCGCCATCGAACCACATTGCCTGCGCCTTTGATTTTGCCAAAACCGAACATTTGGACAAGCCTGACGAGCGGACACTGACAGCCCCCGGTTTTTTCGAAGATTATTCGGAGGTTGGCGACGTTGAAAAATTTGATTGGCCCGACCCTGCCATATACCTTGATCGTGAAGAGTCCCGTAGAAGAGCGGCCTCTGCTCCCTCAGACCGAATCAAGATGGGGATTCTTTGGAGTGCCCATTTTCAGGATGCCTGTGCTGCATTTGGAATGGAACATGCCATGTTAGTGATGCTTTCAAATCCCGAAATGTTCCGTGCAGTAATAGATCGCATTACCGATTTCTACCTGAGAGCCAACGAACTGTTTTATGAATCGACCAAAGGGATGCTAGATGCAATTTTAATCGGAAACGATTTTGGAAGCCAGACAGCTTTAATGGTTGACTCTGACAGTTTACGTGAATATGTTTTTCCCGGCACAAAAAAATTGATTGAGCAGGCTAAAAGCTATGATTTGACGGTGATGCATCATTCGTGCGGTTCAATCTTTCCCATTATAGAGGATCTTGTTGATCTGGGAGCTGATATCATCCATCCCATCCAGGCATTGGCCGCCCAAATGGATGCCGCGAACCTGAAGAAACATTTTGCAGGAAATGTTGCGTTTTGCGGAGGTATTGATGCCCAAAACCTGCTGGTAAACGGAAAGCCTGAAGAAGTAGCTAAAAAGGTTGTGCTGTTGAAAGAGTTATTTCCAACCGGCTTGATCTTTTCTCCCAGCCATGAAGCAGTTTTACCTGATATTTCGCCTGCAAACATTGATGCCTTGTTCAGTGCAATCAAACAATAATGATCACACCAAATCCAATAATCGGAACAGGGCTACATGCCATCGGTGGAATTTCTGCATCGAGTTGCTATCTGCCTAATACACAAACGCGAAAATGGTCATGGGGAACCTATTGGTTGGCCCAGGCACTGTTTGCCTGGATAATCGTGCCGCTTATTATTGGCTGGATAACCGTACCCGGATTCTTTCAGATACTACTCAATGCCCCGTCAAAAACTTTCTGGATAGCATTCTTGTTGGGTGGGGCGTATGGCTTTGGGGGCATGTCGTTTGGGAAAGCCATCAACTACATCGGATACTCGCTTACCTATACCCTGGCCATTGGTATTTCAGCTGTATTGGGCACTATCTTCCCACTAATGATATTTGGGGGCCTGGGCGACTTTTTTACAAAACCCGGTGGCAGCATTGTCCTCCTGGGGATGGTATTGTCCGTGCTTGGGGTGATTATTTGCGGTTGGGCCGGGTTTAGAAAAGAGAAAGACCTGGATGCTGCCAAAGAAAACAAGGGAGGCTTCAATATGATGGTTGGACTGTTGCTGACCATTGTAGCCGGAGTGCTTTCAGGTGTTTTTAACCTTTCCCTTGAATATGGTCAGCCCATTTCTGACATAGCGGCACAAAACGGGGCAGGTCATTTTGAAGGGAATGCCAAATTGATTATTTCAACTTCGGGATGTTTCGTGGTTAACTTTATCTGGTTTGTGGTGGCCGGCCTCAGAAAAGGAACGTTGAAGGAATTTCTTCCACACAAAAATGGTCTGTCACGAAGCACCCTCTTTCGAAATTGGTTTTGGTCTGCCCTGACCGGGTTGCTGTGGAGTTTTCAATTCTTCTTTTACGGGTTGGGGCATGTCAAAATGGGCAATTTTCAATATGCAAGCTGGGTACTGCACATGTCGATGCTCATTTTCTTCAGCTATATTATAGGTGTATTTATGAAAGAGTGGAAGAAAGTAAAAACAGAGACTTATATTGTATTGATTATTGGATTGTTAACACTCATTATTTCATTTTGCTTAACCAGTTATGGAAGTTATATTGGGGAAGAGTTGATTAACAATGGTCATTGAAAAACCTTTTTCTCGATTTCAACCCAAAATGGAAATACTCTTTTGCCATTCACAGAATAAAAAGGAATGAGTTCACACTCCATTCCCGGAAGGAGCACATGATTCATTTCAATAATGTCCGTGTTCGATTGATCATTCTTTTTCTGATTTATGATTCCTTTTGTTTCCAAAAACATCCTTCCGCCCTCTTCAATGGGCTTAATAAACTTAAATCTAAAATTATAGAGTCCAGGATTGATACTCACATTCCATTTTCCAAAAATCTCTTCCTGAGCCCAAATTCCACGCTCTCCGTCTGCATCGTTTCTATTTAATATGACAGGATTTTCATTTTCATTGCCAACAATGATACGCGGTGGGTTAATGAGGTTATCGGAGGTAATTAATTCCTTATAAATGTTGTCAAGTTCTTGCTTCAGATCATTTGCAATCTCCATATTCTCAAGTACAATATTGTTTTGTTCGTATGGATCATCATGAATGCTGAATAATTCAAAATCTTCAATCCCAGCGTTATAATCGGTCATTCCAACAAGTTTATACCCATCTTTTTGTATGGCGATGTTATTATAAAGTTCGGGATAACGTCTGGTCCAGTAAAAAAACAATTCCCTGTCATCCCAATTAACCTGTTTGCCCATCATAAGCGGCAGAAGGCTTTTTCCATCAACGATCCTCCCTTTTGGTAGTTCCACATTACATAAATGTGCCAGTGTGGGCAGGATATCAATATGTGCTGCTGCTGTTTCAATATCTTTATCCTCTTTAAATAGTGCAGGGTACTTAACAAAGAAGGGTACCCTGACACCGCCCTGGTAAACACTCCCTTTGCGTCCGCGCATCCCTCCTACATACCTGGTTTGCTGAGGTCCGTTATCCGTCATAAAAATTACAATGGTATTTTCCGCTATTTTCAGCTCTTCCAGCTTTTGTAAAAGTTTGCCCATATTGTCATCAATATTTGTGACCATGGCATACACTTTTCTTGCATCCTCTTTGTTTTTCTCGCTCATCTCTACAAATGGCCTGTTGTCATTCTCAAATCCAGAAGCCGGATCAACATCTTTATATATCTGATAATATTTATGGGGGACCTGCAAAGGTGTATGTGGGGCATTAAAAGAGAGGTAACAGAAAAATGGTGCCTTTCTGTTTTTTTCGATAAAATTGATGGCCTGTTCGGTAAAGATATCCGAGCAATATCCTTCATAAGCTTCCTTTGCATTATTATGCCATAGGAGAGGATCAAAATAACTGCTATCACCTTTAAAATAGGTTGTAAAATCGCCCACCTGCCCCATTCCGCCAGCAAGATGTATCAATGACTCATCAAAACCCTGATCACCTGGTCTGTATGGGTAATTATCGCCTAAATGCCATTTGCCAAAAATTCCTGTTTTGTAATCCGCCTGCTTCAACATTTCAGCAATGGTTACCTCATTTGATGCCATTATTGCTCCACCATTATAGGTATCTCTGATACCTGTGCGCAACGAGTAGCGCCCTGTCATCAGGCTTGAACGTGTTGGGGCACATACCGGGGAGACAAAAAAGTTATTAAAACGGATATTTTCAGTTGCAAATTTATCAATTACAGGTGTTTGTACATGTGGATTTCCTGTAATGCCTAAATCACCATAACCCTGATCATCTGTTATAATAATAATAACATTTGGATATGGTTTTACCTGGCCAAAACATTGTCCGGATAAGAGTGACAAAAAAAATGACACTGTTATAAACTTGCTTTTTATGGTCATGTTTCTAATGAAAAAAAGTTTACTAATTCTACTGAAAAGTACCACTAAAATCCATATCATTAGCTATTTTTAAAAAATGAAACAATTTCTGGAAGTATGTATCGATTCGTTCGACTCTGCGGTGAATTCCCAGACTGCCGGCGCAGACAGGGTTGAACTATGTGACAACCTTTACGAAGGGGGTACCACCCCTAGCATGGGAGTGATAAACTTGGTGCGTGAGAACCTTTCAATTAAACTTCATGTGATCATCAGGCCCAGAGGGGGTGATTTCTTATATTCAGGGGCGGAATTTGACATCATGAAAGCAGATATCCTGAAGGCAAAGGAGGCAGGAGTTGACGGCGTGGTGATTGGATTGCTATTGCCTGATGGACAGGTAGATACAAAGCGGACCAGAGAGCTGGTTGAACTGGCTCGTCCCATGTCCGTTACTTTTCACAGGGCCTTTGACATGACCCCCGAACCTTTTATTGCGCTGGATGAGATCATCGCTACCGGTGCAGACAGGCTGCTCACTTCAGGGCAAAAAAATATGGTACCTGATGGAGTGAAGCTGGTGAAGGATCTGATCGATCATGCAGACGGGAGGATCATCATCATGCCGGGAGCAGGCATTGACGAGGATAATATTGCAGAGGTTGCAGAGAAGACCGGGGCTACGGATTTACATGTTACCGGAACTGAGATAGTGGAGAGCAGGATGACATTCAGGAAAGAGGGCATTTATATGGGTGGCTTGCCGGAAATACCTGAATTTACACGATTAGTTGCAAACGTAGAAAAACTAAGAAGGATCAGGAATAACCTTGATAATAGATAAAATAGACCAAATAAAATGAATAAGAAGGCACTGGCTCTTTTCAGCCACCCCGACGATGCAGAACTGATGTGTGCAGGAACCCTCTCCCTGTTAAAGAAATCAGGTTGGGACATCCATATGGCGACCATGACCCCGGGGGATAAAGGATCTGCAGAGCATACCCGGGAGGAGATCAGCATGATCAGGAGAAGTGAAGCGTTAAAGTCCGCGGCCCTGCTTGGAGCAACCTATGACTGCCTGGAAATGGATGATGTTTACATTATGTATAACCGGGAGAGCATTGACAGAACCATTGAACTGCTCAGGAAAGTTAAGCCCTCCATTGTATTTACTGCCAGTCCGAATGATTATATGGTGGATCATGAGATCACCAGTGTAATCGTTCAAACAGCCTGTTTCGGCGCCGGTATTAAAAATATGGAGGCTTCCGGTGAACCTTATGAAGTTGTGCCGCACCTCTTTTACACCGATCCCCTGGAAGGAAAGGATAAGCTGGGTGTCCCGGTAATGCCTTCATTTTATGTGGACATCTCCGGAGAGATCCAGTTGAAGGAAAAGATGCTTGCCTGTCATGATAGCCAGCGCAGCTGGTTGTTAAAACATCATAAGATGGATAAATACATCATGGCCATGAAACAGTTTGCTGCCAGGCGGGGCGATGAGATCGGCAAGGAATACGCTGAAGGATACCGCCAGCACCTGGGTCATGGATACCCGCAGGATAATATACTGAAAGAGATTCTCGGGAGCTCAGTGGTAACTTCATAATTATAAAAAACAAAAGATTTAATGGATAGAAAAAAGAGCATGCTGGCAGGGGATTGGTGGGATTTCACTACCCTGGATGATGAACTGTTAAACGATGCAGCCAGGCTGATGCCCCATGACCTGGAACAACTCTCCAGAGACGGGTTCAGGGTGGTCTTCTATGACACCCTGGAAGATTTCTACCTGGCTGAGGCCCTGGAATATATCACCTCCTGGAAACAGGCCACAGCAGATAATCCTGTGGGAATATGTGGTCCCATTGGCCCTACGGAACAATTGCCCCTGGTGGCACGACTGGTGAATGAACTCCGGCTTGACCTCTCCCATGCACATTTCTGGGGCATGGACGAATGGTATGTGGACGGCAGGGAGATGGACTCTTCGCACCCCATCTCCTTTGAAAAAGCGGACCGGGAGATGTGTTTTAACCGCATCGATCCGGCATTGCGGATGCCCGAGTCAAACCTGCATTTTCCAAAAGCCGATTTAGAGACATTTAAGAAATCCTGGGAGAGTGGAGTCCGCTGTGCGGTCATGCAGGGCGGACAGGGAGATGTAAAACACTGGGCCTTCAATGATCCGGTTAAAAGAGAGGGCGCCTACAAGGATGCTCCCCCCTCTCCTGAGGAATACCGGAAGCTTGCCACCCGGGTGGTGGACCTGCATCCCGTGACATGCATGCAGAACGCACGGACCAGCTCCGGAGGCACTGTTACTGGCATACCTACACAGGCCATTACAGTAGGGGCTGTCGAAACCTGGAAGGCGGATAAAGTTTCCATCTGGCATGCGGGCACCCATGACAACCCTTTTGGACAGCGGCTGACCGCCCTGATGATCAGCAAAGGGATTATGGACACCTCTGTTCCCATGTCGCTACTGGCCGACCATCCCAATGTACAGTTCAACTATCTGCGGGGTGGAATTGGAGAATGTGTGGTTGAAATGCACTAGGTGATCATCTATGGTTATCTTCTTATTTCAATAGTACTATTTCCCGGGCTTATTGCGAATGAACCTGATGTAAGACTCATTGTTTCTCCATTGAGCATAAGCAGATCCTGTGCGGCAAGATCCATATAAAACGCTCCTGCCATACCTTCCGGCAGCTTAATGACATACTGCTGAAGCCGGTTGTTGACCCTTCTGTATTCACATTGGATCTCCCCCCTGATGGTTGGCATCACAATGGAGCTGTTTTTCAAAGAACCCATTTGTGGTTTGATGCTAACCAATCCAAATCCAGGTGTCTCTGGCTGAATACCCCATAAACCGCGCGGAATAATATTGGCGGGTGCTGCTCCCCAGGCATGATTCCAGTCAGCATTGGATTTATATTTCATGTCCCAGGCTTCCAGTGAGATGGTGGATCCAACTTTGATCATATTGTACCAACTGCGATCGTGGGTGGCGGTCATTAACTCCAGTGCATAATCAGCTTCACCAGCACGATACAAGGCTTCCATCAGATACTGTGCACCGTAAACACTGCATGCCATTCCACGTGTTTTGATATAATCAGCCACCCCTTTTTTGTAAGCATCCGGTACAATATCAAATGCCAGAGGTAACATGTTTGCATGCACAGAACCATGTCCGGTTCCAATACCGTCGGTGTAATATCCACCTGCTCGATTGTATAGCTTTTTGTTGATGGATTCTTTTGTTTGTTCAGCCCGCAACCTGAAATCCCGTACCTCTTCAGGTCTGTTCATCAAACCGGCAAACAGCGCCATGATCTTCATATTCTGGTAATAGAAACTATTGACTACCGTATTCACCGGTCTGAACACAAATCCATCCCGCTCTCCTTCCCGGGTAGCCAGTTTCCAATTAGTATCTTTCTGTGCCGGCGGCCAGTCCACAATATCTTTCAGGCGCTGAGTGGTATCAGCAAAGCCCAGATTTGCCATCAGTTCACCATTGTGAAGGGGCGAAAAGGTTGTGATAAGCCCATCATCACCAGCCAGTGCCATAAGCGTTTTATGTTTCAACGGTTCATAATAGTTCCGGATCAGCTCCATGTTGCCGGTGTACATATAATCCTGATAAATCATGAGGGCCATATGTAACTGCCATTCGGTGGGCCATGTGGGATATTCCATGAGATACTCAATGGTTTTTCGTGCCATGGAGTATTCATTATCTACCGAATAATGACTCAGTTGATTGATATAGGCATCAGCTTCGTAGGGAATTCTTTCACGATCGCCATCAATATAGACTCCGGCAAAACTGGTCGCTTTGATGCTATATTTGCATAGCTCCCAAACCTGGTTCAGAATGGTATCAGAAGAGGTAAAGGCACTTGCAGTATCGTTAAAATGATAGGTATAGACTTTTTGCCTGACCGCTATCTCATCCATTGGTATGGTAAGGTTTTCCAATTCACAATAGCGAAATGGCATCACGGTACCAAATGAATCGGGTAATACAACAGCTCGAGAAGAGGTATTTCGTTGATCAGGTTTCAGAAGTATGGTATAATTTGTCTTCTGTGGCAAACCGGATAATTTCACTTTTTGATACCTGATGGTACCTCCGGGGTCCCTGTCAATAGTCGTCGGGTTGATGGTTTTCTCGCCCAGATGAACTATGATGGTATCTGATGGTTTTAAGCTGGCAGATAAGAGCAAAGTCCCGAAAGCATCTTTTCCAAAATCGATGAAATAGTGATTCTCATTCACCCTGTTGATACTAACGGGAGCTACCAGGTAAGATTGAAATCTGTTACAGGACGTAGCAAGGTGATTCTGTGTTTGAGTCATGCCGGCATAAGGCAGGGAAAGCAGCAGGAAGAACAAGAAGAGCAGTTGCCTGATTATGGATCTGAAAGTCATAGTAGTGTGCTTATATATAGCTACTTAGTTCTGATTTTATGTCCGGAAATAGCATAATACAAAATGAAAAGGAAACTGGGAACCATAACCCAGTAGGCGGTCTGGTAGTCTGCAGCCACTGCCTGTTCTGTGGTTTTTACCGCATCCACGATAAATCCGAAGATCAAGGGAACAATGGCAGCACCTACCAGCGTCATTACCAACATCGTGGCACCTGTTTTGGTAAATCTGCCAAGGTCTTTTAATGCAAGGGGCCAGATGATTGGCCACATCAAAGAGATGGAGAAACTGGTAAGGATCAGTCCGTAAAAAGCTATTTTCGGTGGAAGAAATATGAGAATGATGGAGGAGAGGATGCCCAACACGGAAAAGAGGTAGAGTGCTTTGGACTGAGATATCAGGCGGGGCATTGCGATAACACCAAACAGGTAACCGGCCACCATGCCCAGGGTCACAAATTTGGTAAAGGATTCCAAATTATCTACTTCACCAAATGTGCTGCGGCCAAAATCGATAATAGTAATTAAGGGAAGGCCTTCAATCCCGCAGGTTGCAAACAGAGCAGCAACCCCTAAAAGGAGATGAGGAAATTGAAGAACGCTTCTCTTTCCTGCAGCATAAGATGATTCTGAGACTGTAGTGTCATCATCATCTTCTCCGGCAGCTTTTAACTCAGGAAGGGGGGCAAAATAGATGAGAATGCCAACAAGTGTCAGGATTCCTGTAACGATATAGAAAGGAAGCACAACATCATCTAACTGTACATTGCTCAGGTCGATAAAAAGTCCAAGAAACACAGGAGCGACCCACCATGCCAGCTTATTCATGATGCCCATCAGGCTGATACGTACTGCTGCAGTATCTTCAGGTCCAAGGATGATTACATATGGATTGATGGCAGCTTGCAAAATTGTATTCCCGATACCCCCAATAAACAGTGCCACAAGAAACAGTGGAAAACTCTCTACATAAGAGGAGGGGACAAATATCCACATACCCAGTGCCATGATAAAGAAGGATAACATCAGGGATTTCCGGTAACCAATCTTTTTGATGATCCATCCGGCCGGTCGACTGAAGATGACAAATGCAGAGAAGATGGCTGTTAGAACCAGATAGGACTGACCGTTTGAAAGATTAAAAGCTGATCTGAGTGCAGGTGTCAGGAATCCACTAATGCCGATGCCAAATCCGATCATAAAAAATACAATACCTGCAATCATCAGGGGAAAGGGAAGACCGATTCTGTTGTTATAAGAGTTGCTCATGGTTGTAAGGCAAAAATTAATTAAGGTTATGTTCTACAATGGAGTTCTTCAGGTTATTCTGATCACCGGGAGCATCAGTGATCACATTTCCTGAGAAATTGATGCGTTCACTCGGTTTGCCTTTTAGTTCCAGCGCTTTGGGACGTACCGATGAGATCAGGTTCCCCACCACACATATATCAGACGTGCCTTCGAGAATAAGACCTCCCGCACTCAGATCCTCCGCAGTACGTTTGGTTTCATCTTCTCCTATGTAACTGTTGGAGAAATTATTACCTGATACGGTAATCCGTCCACTTTCCGGACCAATGGCCAGGGCATCTTTTCCCATAATGGTAAAGGTGTTGGCACTTACGGCGCATCCATGAGCATCCTGCAGGTCCACCCCACCGGAGCTGTTATGTGCAATCACGTTGGCACTGATGGTGGTGCCGTAGCAATCTGTATCAAGAATAATGGCTTTTCCCGCACACTCTTCGATCATATTTCCGGAGAGCACAGAACCATATGTGTTTTCAATCACAACGCCATTTCCCAGGTGATCATCCAGGTTATTCCCTGTCATGCAGAGGTTATATCCGTCCTTACAGCGCAGCGCATCCTGGTTCTCTTCAAACTGATTGGCAGAAACGATAATATCATGACAGCCAACCAAATTCACTCCTGTTCCTTTGTTATAGGTAATTAACGAATTGGCAATGCGCGGATCTTCATAACAGTAATAGAGTAAGACTCCGTCACCACCGTGGTAGCTGACAGTTACACCCTGCATAAACACTTCATTGATCCGCCGGAATTCAATGCCGTGTCCGCTCTTTTCGTTTCCGGTGATACGAAAATCTTGTAAGCTGATCCGCCACAGTTCCGATTCGCGACCCTCTCCTTTATCCGGATGCTGTATCAGCATGGCAGGCTTGCCTTCACTGTTCATGTTTTTTATATGTGTGGCACTTCCGGCTCCCTCGATCTGTACATCCGGTTTGTTGATAATCAATGGTTCATGGATCTCAAATACTCCGGGAGGAATGCGGACAACACCACCCTCCTCTGAAAGTGCATCTATGGCCTCCTGCAGGCTTGGATATGCCCCGGCTTCAATACACGGTCTTGCACCGGGGAGTAGCAGCATTTGATTCCGGGAAGAGTTTGTGGTTCTGTTCTGTGAAAACAGGTTCGTACCTGTAACAGAGAGCAACAGGGCGGGGATCATTAACTTCACAACTACTTTTTTCATAACTGAATATCTATTACATTTAAGAAGGTTTTCCTTTTACGCATCGAACTAAAGTTAATCAGAATCCCGGGTTTCAAAAATAAGAATTATAGATATGAAGATATTTACAAGAGGAATGATTCGATTGGTGAGCACACTCCTTTTGGTAATGCTAACAGTTACCACATATGCTGAGTCACCTGATGATACGGACAAAAGCATCAAGATAAGAAAGATAAAGGATTTTGTGATCTATAAGGATCCTTCTTTTTATGCTGCTTTCCCCTCAGTTATAAAGAGTGAGGACGGAGAGATTTTAGTGGCTTTTCGCAGGGCTCCTGATCGAAAAGTATTTCTTGAAAAAGGCACCTCCCATGTGGACCCAAACAGCTATCTGGTGCTTGTCCGGTCGAGGGATAATGGATTATCCTGGTCAAAAGAGCCGGAATTGATTTCAGCTCACCCCTTTGGGGGCTCACAGGATCCTTGTTTGCTTCAACTCAAAGATGGCACACTCCTGTGTACAAGCTATGCCTGGGCATATATCCGGGGCGATGCGCAAGATCTAAAGCAACCGGTATTTGTGGTTGGAGAGAATGTAGTATTTCTGGGAGGCTATTTGATGCGCTCTTCCAATATGGGAGATACATGGGATGGCCCCTTTTATCCACCGAGTATTCCTCCTGAAGTGAAGTTTTCTGCCCTTGGAGCCCCCCTGCCGGCATACAATCGTGGAGCTTTATATGAAGGTAAGGATGGCCGTATATTCTGGGTTGTTGCCGGGAGCTCTGACACCAATGACCTGGGGAGAACATCCAACCATCTTTTGATTTCTGAAGATAAAGGGTTGAGCTGGCAATATTCATGCCCTGTAGCAGAGGACGATGCTGCTGCATTTAATGAAACCTCCATCTATGAAACACCCAAAGGGGATCTGGTGGCTTTTATCCGGTCTGCAAGACTTGAAGATCAGGCCTGTATTGCGCGGTCAACTGATGGAGGAGAATCTTTTAGCCCATGGCAAGAAATGGGATTTCAGGGGCATCCGCTGCAGGCTTTGCGGTTACCAGATAACCGGGTGTTCCTGGTGTATGGGTACCGGCATAAGCCCTATGGGATCAGAGCACGTATTTTAAATGCTGAATGTACCGATTATGGTACGACAGAGGAGATAGTTATTAGGGAAGACGGAGGCTCCACTGACATTGGTTATCCCTGGGCCGTCATGCTGGATGAAAACCGGGTGCTGGTTACCTACTATTTTAATATTGAAAATGGCACCAGGCACATAGCCGGATCAATTTTGGAAATTGATTAAAACCCCCTTACTAACCTTAATTTTGAAAAACAATGCGCAAAAAACATCTGAATTACAGTCACCTATTTCTGCTACCCTTCATTATTCTCTTATTGGATTGTACCGGTACTCAGGAAAAGGAGAATAAACCTCCGGACAACCCCTACAATGTGGCCGCCTATATATGGCCATCTTGTCACCACGACGAACGTTTTGGTGATATGCTATGGCCGGAAGGGACGGGAGAATGGGAAATCATTAAGAAAGGAACTCCCAGGTTTGAGGGTCATTATCAACCCAAGGTGCCATTATGGGGTTATGAAATGGATGATGATCCTGAAGTGATGGAAAGGTGGATTGATGCTGCAACCGATCATGGAGTCAATGTGTTTATTTTCGATTGGTATTGGTTTGACGGGGGGCCATTTCTGGAAAGCTCCCTGAACAACGGATTTCTGAAAGCCAACAACAATGAAAAAATGAAGTTCTACAT
>JBDLIX010000134.1:0-15064 GCA_039714655.1 Bacteroidota bacterium | reverse complement strand
TTTTTCCCGAACATATCGTTAAAGAGGGCAATAAAATAGTCAAGCAACAATGGAATATCATCCCTCCGTTCACACAGCGAGGGAATCTCAATCTGGAACACCTGCAGGCGGTAATAGAGATCTTCTCTGAAGGTCTTATCCTCAATCGATGCTTTCAGATTTTTATTGGTTGCCGCAATAATCCTTATATCAACTGGAATTTCCCTGGTACTCCCCAGCCTCAGGATTGTCCGGTTTTCGAGTACACCCAGAAGTTTTACCTGTGTGGCCTGGTTTAATTCCCCAATTTCGTCGAGAAAAACCGTACCACCATCGGCAATCTCAAACAGACCTTTCTTCAGGTTCTTGGCATCGGTAAATGCACCTTTCTCATGTCCAAACAGTTCACTTTCAAGTAGTGTATCAGGCAGTGAAGAGCAGTTGATGGTGACAAATGGCTTTGTTTTACGGTTGCTTTCGTTGTGAATGGCGCGGGCAAAAATATCTTTCCCGGTGCCGCTTTCTCCCAGTAGCAGGATGGTGGTGGCATCAGTCTGGGCAATTTTCTTTGAAACCTGGATGATCTGTTTCATGATCGTGGACTGATGAATAATATGGTCAAATGTAATCTCATCCTTTTGCTGCCGGTGCAACAGCAACAACTCATTCTTGATGTTAATTTTCTCCAATATGTTATCAACGATCACATAAATTTCCTCAAAAGAGAAAGGTTTTCGAATGTATTCAAAAGCTCCTTTTTTCATGGCCTCAATAGCCACATCCACAGTCTCGTAAGCAGTCATGAAAACAATGATGGTATCTTCGCTGATCTCCTTTATTTTTGTAATAATATCCAGACCCTTCATGCCGGGCAGATGATTGTCCACGAAAACCAGATCGGGAAAATAATTATCAAATATTTTCAGCCCCTCTTCACCAGTTTCAGCTGTAAATATTTTGTGCCCTTTTGAACCCAGATTTTTCTCAAATGACCAGCGAATCAGCTTTTCATCATCAATCACCAGTATTTTTAACTGTTTTACCATATTCAAATCATTTAAAGGGTTTCCGGAAGCGAAATAGTGAAGGTGCATCCCCTTTCTCTATTATTTTCGGCCCAGATTTCACCATGGTGCGTATCAATTACATCTTTCACAATTGCCAGTCCAAGTCCGGTTCCCTCGTTACGGGTTGTGAAAAACGGATGGAATATCCTGGAAAGATCCTCTTCGGGAATTCCTTTCCCGGTATCGCTTACATGAATATAAATCCTCTTTTCTGAGGAATTGTACGCAGTGGTAAATGTAATTGCACCACTTTTGGGAATTGCCTGAATGGCATTTAATCCCATATTGAGCAAAACGTCTTCCATCTGTTTGGGATCAAACCTGAAATGGGGAATATCATCCTGTAAATTAAGGTGAATTTCAATCGCTCTGTTTTGCACCTGACTTTTCAGAAAGAAAACCAACTGATTGATCACTTCATTGATGTTATTCATGATGAGGTTCAACTCCTTTTTTCTGGAATATTTCAACAGATCTGAAATTGCATCATTCACTCTTTTAGCCTGCCTTTGAACCTCTTCAAGAATGGGAATATTTTGCTGGTCGTTTGATTCTGCTACGATAATCTCAATGGCACTGGCAATGCCGGTGATGGGGTTTCGAATCTCATGTGCCAACCTAGCTGCCATTTCACCAATGGTAGCCAGCTTATAATTGGTTCGTAACTCCTTTTTATGAAATTCCTGCAACTCTTTCTGTGCCCGCTGAAAAGTATCCAGCATGTTATTGAAATTTTTGCCTAATTGGCCCAGTTCTTTTGTCTCTGGGATTGAAATCCTTTGCTCCAGGTTTCCCTGGTTTACAGACAGAATGGTTTTGTGGAATTCACGCAGCGATTTACGTACAAATTTATAGTGCATAAAAATAATTGTGGAGAGGATCACAATGACCATGACAAGGGTAAGAAGTAAGCTCCATTTCCTGATAAAAACAATGGTGCTTTCCGTTTCGTTCAAAGGAAAATCAATCACCACATAACCCAGATTTTCCTGCTCCGGGGTATGGCATTCATAGCATGCAGGAGAATTGTGCATGTGAAAATAGGCCCTTGAAAAAGGTTTCTCGACGGATGAAAATGATTTTAAGATGATACCCTCATCTAAGGCCGAAAGCTCTTCCCATGCAACATTAATGTTATTAGCTGTATCGCTTATATGGGAATACTTAAGTTCTCCTTCACCATTAAAAAGATAGGAGTTCAAAACCTGATCTTTAATACTCATCTTTCGAAGCAGAGTATCTATGATCCTTCCGTCATGTTGGCCTATGGTGTAATATATTTGATCTTTCAGCAAGTCGAGTCCCACAAGTGCAGATGCAGTCATTCGTTCTGATTCGGCATTAATTTTCTTCTCCAGATAGTAGCTGTAAATTTTAAAAGCTGAAAACGAAATAATTGATGTAACAAGAATCAGTGTAAATAATATTATTATGCGGAATGATAGAATTTTCATGTGTGAGGGTGCTGGGTGTTAAGGTGATTCGCTACATGATTAATAATTTTTAGAATTATGATCAGCTCCGTGACACATAAGGCTGCACCTGCCACTCTGATATCCATCATCCTGAAAATAAAGCGCTCCTCCTTCACGGGGCTGAACAATACTTAAATCAAAATTGATAAGGTGTGAGTTGTTGACCTGGTTACCCTGCATATTGCTGATCCCGTGAGGATCATGGCAAGCATTGCAGGGTGTCTCTTCCTCCACCACATGTTTATAATGGATTTGCCGTTGTACGTTATTGCCCATATCCGTATTATACTGATTGCGGGTATGGCACGAGTAGCACAATTCATAAGCAAAGGCAGATTCCGGCGTATTATCAGCTTTTTCATACTGATATTTCAATATCTGGGGATATATGGAGCCATGGGGACCGGACGGAGCTCCCGTTCCGTTGCTTGCGTGACAATCGGAACAATAGATGATGCTGCTTTCGGTAAGGGGGGGAACCAGGGCAGGTACGCTGTTATTCTTCCCTTTTATCTCAATGGGGTGAAAAGATGCAGCTGTCGCAGCAAATTCAAGCCGGGTATTGGACTGCTCAATTTGCCTGCTGGTTGTGGGGCTGGTAACCGGATTATCAGAATGGCACCTGAAACATAATTCATATTCGTGCTGAATGGGGTCAATGGTATTTCCGTTTTGATCAATCCCCTTCACCCCGGCCAATAATCCATTTGCATTTGGGGCATCAGCCTGACTATTATTCACAGCATGAGGATTATGGCAATCGGCACACTCCACATGCTTTTTTGGCAGGGTGATCAGCGCCGACTCATTGGGTTCATGAATTTGATTGTACCCAAAAACATCATGTCTGTAGGGTTTGGTTAGTTGAATCTCGATATTCTTTTCAGAGGATGCCACATTCCCATTGTGACAATCGAGGCAGTTTTTCTCTTCCAGAGCTGATTTCATTAAGCGTGGTTTACCCCCTGCAGTATGCATCACATGGCAATTCCCACAACCATTTTGCGCCACACTGGAAAAGGAGGTTTCATTGTGTGCCCAGGGATTGGTTCCCGAACCGTTCCAGCTTGCCGAAGATGTGCTATGCGCTGAAAGGGTCCAGTATGTCCTGTCATGGCACTTAAAGCACAAATCGGAAAATTCATTGGAGGCCACCAGAAAATCTGAATAGGTATCCACATGGGGATCATGGCACGAGGCACATTGGATTTTGCTGTTTGCATCCACTGAAGCGGGAAACATAGGTGTGTATTTCAACTGTCCGTCGGAAGCTGCCAGTGCAGCATCGTAGATAAACGAAATCGGATGATCATCTGACAGGTCGGTGCCCAATATGCTGCTGCTTCCCGGAGGCATGGCACTTTGCGAGCTTCCCAGAGCGATGGTTCCATCGTGACAAGAGAGACACAAAATGGATGAACCATCGGGTTGCCTGGATGGATCGGCCGGAATATTTGAGGTTGAGCTGATCATCTGGTCATACATAATGTACCTCGTTCCCGGATTACTTCTGGTCCATGAGGGTATGGCTGGCTTTATGGAGTGGGGTGTATGACAAAATTCACACATGGATTGTACCGATGAACTTTGGTTCTCAATGGCACCCCTTACCGACAGGTTGTGCTTTGTATATGCTACCGATTGTGAATGTGCAGCAACCGGGACAAACCATAGAATGAGCAATAATATTTTAACATTGTCTTTCATTCACATCCATCTGTTAATCTTCAGAATTCAGTTGAAAAACCTGTATCCTGGAATTATAGCTGTCGGCAATATAAATAAAATTCTCCTTGTCGATGTAGATTCCTGTTGGCATCCAGAATTCCTCCTTCTCCTGCCCCTGGGTACCAAATGTATACAATAACTTTCCTGTTCTGTCGAATACCTGGACCACATGGAACAGTGCATCGGAGACATAAATATGCCCGAATGAATCGGTGGCCACTCCTTTGGGCCTTGAAAAATAACCTGAAGCATCACCAATCTTGCCGAAAGAAGAGAGATATTCCCCATTCCTATCAAATATCTGAATTCGAAAATTCATGGCATCAACTACATAAACCATGCCTGATTGATCGATCCATAGGTAGGTGGGAAAGTTAAACGCACCGGGAGCATTTCCCCTACCTCCTACATGTTTAATTAGTTCACCATTTGCATCAAGTACCGCAAGGCGATGCGCTTTTGTCTCAACCACCCAGATCTGTCGGTTTACAGCCGAATAGGCAATTCCTGTGGGTTGTTCCAATGTTATTGAATCATTAAGCAATTGAAGCTCATTGGCAGCCGGGTTAAATCGAAATATTTGATTCAGTTTAGAATCAGTAAAAAGAATTTTGTTTCCCGGGATAAAGCAACTTCCCACAATGGAGGGGATATTTTCTACAGGTTTGTTGCGGAACTGTGTAATTTCACCCACCTGGTTAAAAACCTGCAGCATTGAACCTGTTCCCTGGTCTGCCACCCAGAAGGTATCGGGATTAATGGCCACTACCGACATGGGTTTAACAAGGTCATCTGCTTTTTTTCCAAATATCAGGTCGGTAAACCAATTCCTTTTTTGCCTGGATTTTCTCTCCTTGTGACCTGATTTCCTGTTGTCTTTGATGGCCGGATATTGACTGACCCATTGAATGGAGTAATTCCGATCTTCCTGAGAAGGTATCGCAGGATTGGGTTCCTGTCCGGAAACATCATCCAGAATTAATATGACCAAAGTTCCCGTTAAAAGAAGCTTCAAAATGAAACCCTGATTCATTTTCATTGTTGGCGGTTATTCTGCTTGGCCCACCAATCTAGCATTTTCCATGATAATATCATAAAAATAACCGGCTCCAAAATCCTTATCCAGGGTAATGACTCCCTCAAGGGTGATAATATCGCCCACTTTCGCCTCCTCACCGGTGGTGGCTGTCAGATCTATCTTTCCCTGGTTACCAGGTGCATCTTGAAGGTGGATCCAGTTTCGACTCATGATCTTGCCGTTGAATTTTGTCACCTTACCACGTACCTTCACAATTTTATTGGCAAACTTCTCTTTATTTTTATAGAGTTCCGCTATGGAGACGCCTCCTTCAGCCGGCTCTATGGGATCATCGACTTTCACAATGGCAGCTTCCGATTTTTGAGCAGAGACGTTGAGAGAAGTTTTTCCCCCTTCAACAATTTCCGGACTGATCAGTCCATTGAGAAACAGGATGGAGCTAAATGTTCTGTCCAATTCTTTGCTCTTAAATTCTCCCATTTCCATTCCACCCTGAAAATAGTAGGTGTCACCAACGTTTGCTGCCATTTTTGGGACCGCAATCCATTTCATTGAACCATCTTCGTCGGCATGAACGTAGGTATAGGAAGTGGTTTGCAATACCTCCTTTACCAGGATCTTGTGGACATTGGGATGGTTGTTGTTAAACTTTGTGGCATCCTGACTGATGCCCTGTGTGATGAAAACAAAAACAACTGCAACAGTGAAAATGAGTCTCATTTTGAATTTGTTTAGGGTGGATTTCTCATGTGAGGTAAAAATACCTAATTATTTTTAATGCATCTAATCAATCGATTTCCAAGCGGGAGAGGTTCCCGTTTTCAAACCGGTTATGCCTCTTCCTTGTTTTAAAACATTTCTACTGCTACCTGTGTGGTTATCAGTCATTTAGTTTAATCACGGGAAATGTGATTCAAAACTTATCTTAAGATGCACCGTATAACCATAACATGTGAACACGATAACACAAAATTGCTAGTACGCCAAAAATAATATAGATTTGGTAACACAATCTGCATTTCACGGACTAAAATTATATTGAAGAGAGTCACTAATAACTGGTTTTATCTCGGGCTTCTGCTGCTGTTTTTTTTTGTTAGCATCTATGCCCAGAGCACCCCGGAAGATATTGACCATTATATAGGAATATCGGGGGAACTTGATGCTCCCCTCCGGTTGGCCTCAGATGCACTGGGGAATATCTATCTTACCGATGCGGTAGGAAGATCCATTTCAAAATATGATCCTTCAGGAGATTTACTTGAAAATATAAGTCTCGTTGAATTTCCAGTTTCATTGGCTGTAAATAGTGAAGGTCAGCTTTTTATTGGCGATGGAGCAACTGGCCACATCTTTAAATATGATGAATCACTGGGAGCTGAGGAGTTTTACACCGGCACAGAGTATCCTTCATCCATGGAGTTCAGCCCGGATAATATCCTTTATGTAGCTGACAGCAAACTACAGGAGGTGATTGCCCTGGACCTGTCGGGAAATGTTGTTCAGACAATTGGTTCAGGCATCCTTGATTTTCCAACCGGGATAGCTTTCGATGGGAATAACAAAAGGATCCTTGTGGGGGAACATGGAGGGAAAGGAACAGGTTTTAGCCCAACGGTAAAAGTATGGATGTTTGATCTCCAGGGGGATCTTATCAATAGCTTTGGCTCGCATGGAAATGGAGATGGGCAGTTTTACAGAATCCAGGGCCTGACTATTGGTAAATGCGGGAATATTTATGTGGTTGATCCTTACCAGGCAAGAATCAGCATATTTGACGATAACGGGGTTTTTATTACAAAGTTCGGCGATTATGGACTGCAAACCGGAGAGCTGAATATTCCCATGGATATTGTTTTTACAGGTCAGGAGCGTTTGTGGGTCTCCTCCATGAATAATAGTGCGCTTGAGGTCTTCGCCGTAACTGACACCCTACCCTGTTCAAACATACAAAGCGGGAATGCACTAATTTGCGATGGCGAGGCAACCGATATTGAAATAGCGTTTACCGGGACTGCTCCGTGGACTTTCACTTACACCGTGGATGGATTAGCTCCGGCAACGATTACCACCAGTGAAAATCCTTACCTGCTAACGGTATCCGAAGCCGGACATTATGAGGTAACGGCCCTTTCAGATGCAAATTTTGCAGGCGCATGTTTTACAGGAAGTGCAGATGTAACAGTGGCCAATATTGCTCCTACCTCCCATATGGCCGGAGATACCACAATTTGTACAGATGAAACGACGGAACTATCCATCGATTTTACCGGATCCCCACCATGGAGTTTTACTTATACCCAGGACGGGATAAACCCTAGGACTGTTACTACCACCAACAATCCACACATTTTAACAGTATCAGAAGCCGGACTTTACGAAGTTACCAGCCTGACAGGTGGAGGCTGCACCGGGACAAGTTTTACGGGGAGTGCAGCTATATCGGTGAACCCGCTTCCAACTGCTACAATTGTCGAAGGAAATGGGCAAATCATGATCGACCCGGGTGAAACGACGGAATTAACGGTTGCACTTACAGGAGAGCCTCCATGGGATATTATATATACCGTTGATGACCTGAATCCGGTATCCATCAATAACATCAACGAAAATTCATACCTCCTGGCTGCTTCTAAAGCGGGAACTTATGAAATTAAAGAGGTATCAGACACCTGGTGTACCAATGCTGTTTCTCTTGGGTACCCGGAATTGGTTTTAAAATCAGCGCAGGCCCTTCCGACATCGCAGATTATCGGAGGAGATCTGTTCATTTGTCCCGGAGAATCAGTGCCCTTTTCCATTCTTTTTTCAGGAGCTCCCCCCTGGACTTTTACCTATATTGTTGATACGTTAATGACCACTACTATTTTCAATACATTCACGAATCCATATATTGTAAATGCAATTTACCCAGGTATTTATGAAGTCACTGCGCTATCTGACAGCTATTATTCAGGGACCGATTTTTCAGGAAATGCAGTTGTATCCATAAATCCGTTGCCGGTTCCTGATTTTGATTACACTTCAGATGACCTGGATGTAAGTTTTTCCAACAACTCAATGGATGCCGATTCCTATTACTGGGAATTTGGTGACGGAAATACCAGTGTTGAAATGAGCCCGCTTCACCAATTTAATTCAGCAGGAGATTATTCAGTTTCACTTACTGCTTCAAACGGTTGGTGTGTTGACAGCACAATCACCAGGATGATCCAGGTAACGGCGGTATCAGTTGAACCCCTCGAATTTGATGACCTTTTAAGAGTCTATCCCAATCCATCCAACGGCATGGTTACAATTGAAACTGGCGATGCCGGCAATTTAAAAATGACCATAGAGATAATTGATGTAAACGGCCGGATAATATACTCCAACGTTTTCCACTCCGGGAATGTGACAGAGACGGTTGACCTGAGTTCTTTTTCAAGTGGGTTGTACTTTGTGAGAATGGTTTCCAACGAATTCATCAATTGTAGAAAGTTGATTCTAAATACAAATAAAAGGCAATAAGCCAGGATATGACCTATTATGGCAAATAGACCCTACAAATATCTTCTCTTTCTCCTTTTCCTTCTGTTTTCATGGGAAAAAGCATTTGCCGAATTGTATCCTAATGTGATCACTGTATTTTCCGGAGCAGCTACCTATTGTAATGGAGATGCGGCATCTCCATTGTCGGTTACCTTTTCAACATGTAAAAACGGAAACGGACAACCATTCAACATAGAGGTTAGATGGTTTTCCAATACAACAAATTCGACCAGTGGAGGTACCGAAGTACAATTTACAAGCTCAACTACGGCCACTACCACTCATACCTATACCCCTTCCACTGTTTCAGTTGGGACCCTGTACTACTATGTGGAGATATCGTGGACCGGTGGTGTTTTTTGCAACGATCCAAGTCCATTAAGTACATCGACCTTTACACCATCAACATTAGAAGTAATTGTAAATCCGCCGGTTCCGGTACAGCCTGGCGCCATCACCGGATCTACCTCAGTTTCTCCAGGCACAAGTGGACTCACATACAGCATTACAGCGGTTCCTGACGCAGATACCTATAGCTGGACCGTGCCAACCGGGTGGACCCTTGATGCCGGGGATGGATCAACATCCATAAGTGTTACCTCAGGAACTGTTGGTCAGGATGGAAATATTACGGTGACAGGCAGCAACTCATGCGGGACAAGTACTCCATCCACCCTGGCAATAACCATCGATGGATCGGATTGCCCCGAATCAACATCTGTCACCCCATCATCAATCCAGACACTATGCGTGGGGGATGCATCCAACCTTTTAACCGCAGGTATTTCCACTTCTGGAGGATCCGGCACACCCACTCTCCTGTATCAGTGGTATTATAATACAACAAACAGCAATGCCGTTGCCGCGGCTACCCTTGTCGCCGGGGCCACAAATGATTCTTATACCCCACTTTCCACCGTCTCGGAAATCGGCAGTCGCTGGTATTTCTGTGTGGGATATGCAACTGACAATGGATGTGCGCAGACCAATGGGGATCAAACCCTGGCGTCCAATGCGGTTGAAGTTACAGTAAATCCACCTCAACCAGACACTCCCGGGGCAATCACAGGCACCACCCCTGTTGCACCTTCTACGGGCGGTTTAGTTTATAGTATCGGTTCGGTAACCTATGCCACCACCTATACCTGGACTGTTCCAACAGGATGGTCCATTACCGGCGGACAGGGAACAACTTCTGTTACCGCAACTTCGGGAACTGTGGGACAGGATGGAAATATAACAGTTACGGCCGGAAATTCTTGTGGAACAAGTGCTGCCTCAACTTTCGCGGTAACAGTTGAGGATGTTCCAGTCTCCGATTGTCCCTCAAGTACTTCTGTGGCTCCTTCCGAAATGCAGATAATTTGCGTAAACGATCCGGCTGATCAACTGACCTCCACTATAACCACTACAGGAGGTATTGGGACTCCCACTTTGCAGTATCAATGGTATTTTAATACAATCAACAGTAACACTGTTTCAGGGGCTACCCTGGTAGCCGGAGCAACAAGTGCCACCTATACCCCGCTAACAACTGTTTCAGAGGTTGGCAACCGGTGGTATTTCTCCGTAGGTTATGCATCTGACAATGGTTGTGCACAGACCGATGCCACGCAAAGCCTTGCTTCAAATACAGTTGGAGTTATGGTGAATGATGCTCCTGCGACCCCTGGCGCCATCACAGGTACTGATAACGTGAATCCCTCCACATCAGGTCTGATTTACAGCATTAGTGTTGTTCCAACAGCTACTTCGTATAACTGGAACGTACCCACTGGCTGGGTCGTTAATTCAGGAGCGGGGACAGTATCCATTAGTGTGACTTCCGGAACAGAAGGGCAGGATGGCGATATTACCGTTACTGCCACCAATTCGTGCGGCACAAGTGCTGCATCAACCAAAGCAGTAACCGTCACCACCGCAGCATCACCTCCGACGATCACTTTAGGTGCGGATCCTACGGTATGCCAGGGGACAACAACCGCAAATCTTCCTTATAGTGGCACCACCGAGAGCCCGGATCAATACAGCATCGATTATTCTGCAGCTGCCGAGTCAGAAGGATTTGTGGATGTTGTGAATGCCTCTCTACCTGCTAGCCCTATCACTCTTATGGTACCAGGAGGAGCGACTGCGGGAACTTATGATGGAAATCTGACAGTAAGAAACTCCGGCACAGGCCTCAGCAGTGGTAATTATTCCATATCCGTAACCGTGAATACTACCCCCGCTGTTCCGGCTTTTATCTTTGGAAGCACCTCAGTGTCGGAATCCACAGCAGGACTCGTGTATAGCATTGTGGCTGTCCCCACTGCAACAACTTATACATGGACTGTTCCAACAGGCTGGGCCATTACGGCCGGACAAGGAACCACTTCCATCACAGTCACATCAGGAACTGCAGGTCAGAATGGAAATATCACTGTTACAGCAGGAAATGCATGCGGTACAAGCAGTGCAGCTACCTTGGCTGTTACCTCAGAAACTCCGCTGGATCATAGTGTATATGGATGCAATGCATGTCATATTACCCATGATGCTTTGGGAGGGACGCTGACAAATACATTGGGAAATTCAAATTTATGTCTGAGTTGTCATGTTTCAACAGGTGCAGCAAGTGCCAAACCCTTTGTCAATGCGGACAAAGCCATACCGGGAGTCAGTGGGAATTCGCATGCCTGGGATGTGGCATCGGAGAATGCAACCTATGAAACCGTTCTGACAACCGATCCTGATATGGTGCTAAGGATTGATGAAGGCAATATCACATGTTCCACTTGCCATGACCAGCATAACAGCAATACCAATCCCAACTATACCAGGATCTCCAATGTGGGTGATTTTATGTGCAAAGATTGTCACTCCCCCAGGGATGTGGGCCGTTATGTGGATAATACGACTCTTCATAAGGGAAGTCATCCTGTAGGTTTGGACTATACTGGCACGGGTGATTTTGAAGCCACTCCCACAGGATCGGCCATAATCGTTGGAGGGAAGGTTGAATGTTCAAGCTGTCACCAAACCCATTATGCTGCCACCTCTGATGGCATGCTGTTGCGACAGACCAATGATGATGCCTTGTGTACATCCTGTCATACAATATTTAATTCGGGGGGTACACCTGTTGGCACACACAATGGAATGGGATGTAACGACTGTCACCAGTCCCACAACACCGACAAGTCCAACATCTACATGATCAGGAACACCATTGCAACACCGAGCAGTGGTGACAAAACAGTAGTTTTCACCGCACTAACGGGTACCAACTCATTTGCCGACGGGGACGCAACCTATGATGGAATTTGCGAAGTATGCCACACCTCTACCATTCACTATCAGAATGATGGTACTTCCAGTGACCAGAGCCACACCAGTTCGGGCGGCCCCATGGATGGAGAGAATTGTAGCGGCTGTCACCCCCATAACGCAAATTTCGCGCCTCAGGGTTGTGACGATTGTCATAATACGGATGCTCCAACTTTCGGTTCAGCGGTACATATCAAACATAAAGACACCTATGGTTATGCCTGCAGCACCTGCCATTTTCAATATGGAAGCGGTGGGTCTCTCGAAGGATCACATCCCAGTGGGACCATTGACATAGCCTTTGATCCGGGTGGAATGGCCACCAGAAATGGTCAGGATGCCATCACCCCGGTGATGAATGGAGACAATACCTGTGATAACATGTACTGTCACAGCGATGGCAGGAGTGCCTATCGGGGAACTGACGGCACCTATACCTGGAGCGGGACAACAGGATCACAACCGGCAGTATATGCTACTACACCGGCGTGGGGAACAGGAACGATCACCACCTGCATGCCATGTCATTCAGGTACCGGGAATATGATAGATCCTTATACCATCACTACACCCGGGCTTAATCCTACGCTTCCCCCGGAAACAGGATCTCATCGAAGGGGAGCCCATCTTTCAAACAGCCAGGAACTCTCAGGAAATGGTTGGGATGTGGTGAACTGTTTCTTTTGCCATAACACAGCAGATGGTGATGATGGTTCTCCCATTTTTCAGGGCACCTACGGAACCACGTTCCATGTGGATGGGACAACCTACTTTGATCCCAGAAGTGTGGTGGACGGAGGAACCACAGTTAATAGTGACATTGGAGGATCGTTTAGCTATTCATATTTTGGTTCAGCAGGCCACTGTGGTAATGGCAAAACCTGTTGGTAGGAAATATGCCAGCAACCCCATATTTTTCCAACAATCTGCATGACTAAATTTAGCTTGTTTTTAACATATGTAATTCCGGAAACCTCCTCATTTGTCCTTATATTTATGTGACATAAGGAGTTATGGCACTCTCAAAAACATATTCAAATTTCTTGTCAAAGCCTGAATCCAATCCACCATGAAAGCATTATATCTAATAAGACGTGATTTATTTCGGCTCTTTACAGTTATGTTATTGCTTGTAATGGCAAATTCCTCCTGTGATATGCTTTCCAATCCGGAAGATGAAGGAGCCGAAGGTGTTTGGAGAGAGGAGTTGTTAAGCGGCTCCATTATGGTACAAACTGCCGGTGGTGGATATAGCAAATTCAGATGGTTCGGGTTCCGGTACATGGGTTGCAGAGAAAAAATAGCAAGAATAGCCAAAATTCTGTTGGTCTTTTGCGTGGGTCATGATGAATGAAAGAAACACTTCCCGGTTCAGTTAAAAATACCGACCTTTAGCGGTTCCTTTTAAAAGATGAGAGATTTAACACAGGGAAGTGTAGGCAGAAACATTTTACGGTTTGCCATACCCATGCTGGTTGGACACATGTTCCAGCAACTCTACACGTTTGTGGACCAGATTATCGTGGGCCGGTTCCTGGGCAAAGAGGCCCTGGCTTCGGTGGGTGCTTCCTTTCCCGTGATCTTCACCTTGATTGCACTGATCATGGGGATCGCCACAGGGGGGACTATTGTGATCTCCCAGTTTTTCGGCGCAAAGAAATTCAACAAGGTAAAACGTGCCATCGATACCATCTTTATCATTATGGGTATCTCTGCAGTGATCATGACCGTGGTGGGAATTACCTTTTCGGAACAGATCTTCCAGCTGATGAGGCTTCCCGAGGAGTTGATGCCAACCGCCAATGCCTATTTTTCCATCTATGTATCCGGACTGGTGGTCTTTTTTGGTTATAATGGTGTGGCTGCAATCCTGCGTGGTTTGGGCGATTCAATTACCCCCCTCTATTTCATGGTTCTGGCAACAATTTTGAATATTGGATTGGACCTTCTGTTTATTGTGAAACTGGGCTGGGGGATCGAAGGAGCTGCATGGGCCACCATCATTGCACAAGGGAGTGCCTTTATCGTAGCAATCTTCTACCTGAATAAAACACACGAACTGATCAAGTTCAACATCAGGGAGTTCTCTTTTGATTGGGAAATATGCAAACAGAGTCTGCGCATTGGTCTGCCCACAGGAATGCAGCATACTTTTGTGGCCCTGGGTATGATGGCACTTATGGGAATTGTGAATGGTTTTGGCACCGATGTGGTGGCCGCATATACGGCGGCCGGAAGGCTCGACAGCCTGGCCATTATTCCCTCCATGGTATTCTCCACAGCACTATCCACTTTCGTGGGACAAAATATCGGGGCCGGTAAGCTTGAGAGGGTAAAGCGTGGTCTGTCACGGACCATGCTGATGGCTTCTGCAATTGCCATTGGGATCACGCTTCTGATCATTCTCTTCAAATTACCCCTGATGAAGCTTTTTACGGTGGACCAGGCCGTGATCAATATTGGGGGTGATTATCTCACCATCGTCACTTCGTTCTACCTTCTGTTCACAGCAATGTTTGTGTACAACGGGGTAATGAGGGGTGCCGGTGATACCATTGTACCCATGTTTCTTACGCTCATTTCGCTCTGGGTCATCCGCATCCCTTCAGCCATATTCCTCAGTCAGGAGACCATAGAGATCTTTGGTCTCTCTATCAGGGGTGCCGGCCTGGGTGAGGCTGGTATCTGGTGGTCCATCCCAAGTGGTTGGGGAGTCGGCTTGATACTCTCCTTTATCTATTACAGAACCGGCAGGTGGAAAACCAAATCGGTGGTGGAAACCAGGTTGGAACCGGCAACGGTGACCAGGTAGATCATTAACTCGCTTACGGTTTCATGACCCAAAGAACCGGAATCCGGCTTTGTTATTCCCTTAAAAAAAGACTTTTCGTTGAAAAGGCCGGATCGCAGGTCAGGTTCATATGCAGTTTCCGCAG
>JBDLIX010000133.1:0-15125 GCA_039714655.1 Bacteroidota bacterium | reverse complement strand
GGCTAATCCCTCCACCAGCCCCCGTACTGTACATATAACCGTCACAGGAACCGGGGAAATCACGGAATCTTCAAGCATGACCATAACCCAGCAGGGGGCTGCACCCTCCTTAGATGTGAGCCCAAACAGCAAGGAAGTAGGTTATGAAACCGGTTCAACTGTATTCGATGTAGCTTCCACTGTAGGATGGAACGTAACCGATGAGGCCTCCTGGCTCACCGCTACCAAAACCGACGGATCTACCATCAGTGTGGTCTATGAGGCTAATTCCGCAACAACCAGTCGCTCTGCCAACATCACAGCAACCGGTACCGGCGGACTTACTGAAACAGTAAGTCTTACGCAAGCTGGCACCCCATATATTAATATCGATCCGAATTCCTATGAAGTTGGTTACTTTGGCGGCACAGAATATATCAATATTGTATCAAATGTAGAATGGACAGCCTCCTCTGACGCTGCCTGGTTAGGTCCAACCAAAGAAGGGAATGACCTGGTAGTATACCACGATGAGAATCGCATCGCCATCCCCAGAACCGGACTTATAACTATCACGGGGACAGGAGGAATATCTGAGAACGTGACTATTAACCAAGCTGCCCTTGAGGTTGAATTGGATATCGGTGATCCTGAGGAAAATGTGGGGCCGGAATCCGGTACATTAAGGCACTATATTGAAACAAATAGTTACCTGTGGACCGTTAGCGCCCAGGCAGACTGGCTTAAGGCCTCCCGGATTAATGAAGGCCGCATTAACGTGACCTATGAAGCCAATCCATCCACCGTGCCACGCAGCACTTCGATCATTGTTGACGCTACCGGAGGGGTAAGCGGAGAATTCAAAGTGATTCAAGCCGGTGCGGTAGCTTCGCTTGATGTGGATCCAAACAGCAAAGAAGTTAGTGCTGAATCCGGAACAGTCACCTGTAATGTAAATTCAAATGTTGACTGGAGCGTCTACGAAAATGCCACATGGTTAACGGCGACCAAAACAGATGAAAGTACCATCACCATCAACTATAATACTAATCTATCCACCAGTGTAAGGATAGCTGTGGTTACAGCTGAAGGGAAAGAAGGCCTCTCCGAAATGGTTGCGGTTACGCAGGCGGGTGCCGCAGTATCAATCGAAGTGGATCCCCTCAGTGAGAGTGTAGATGCGGTATCAGGTACTCTCACTTTTAGTGTGAATGCAAATGTAGATTGGAGTGTGTCGGATGATGCCGCCTGGCTCACTGCTGTTAAAAGTGATGAAACCACCATCAATGTAAGCTATGAGGCCAATACTTCCGATAATCCGAGGATTGCTACTATCACCATTGAAGAACCTGGAGGGATTACTGTTACAGTTTCTGTCACACAGTCAGGTGAAACAATAACAATGGATGTGAGTCCGAAAAACATAAGTGTAAGCCCGATTTCCGGTACTACCGATTTTAGCGTAAACTCAAATGTGGAATGGAACGTAAGCCATGATGCTTCCTGGCTCACCACAGCCAAAACAGATACAACTACAATTAGTGTAAGCTATGAGGCCAATACCTCTACCTCTCCACGCACTGCCGGGATCACAGTGGAGGGGACAAGTGGGGTCACTGAAACTGTGACGGTCACACAGGCCGGTGAAGAAGTCATATTGGAGGTGAGCCCACTCAGCGAAAATCTGGATGCGTCTTCCGGCACTACTACATTTGATGTAAACTCAAATGTGGAATGGAATGTTACTGATGAAGCCTCCTGGTTTACCGCTGTCAAAAGTGATGAAACCACTATTAACGTAAGCTATGATGCCAATACCACTACCACTTCACGTACTGCCAGTATCACCGTAACGGGAACTGGGGGGGTCACTGTAACAGTGACAATCACACAGGTCGGAGCGGAAGCCTATCTTGAGGTACACCCCGATGGAGAAAGTGTGGATGCAGCTTCCGGCAATGTGATATTTAATGTACAGGCAAATGGGGAATGGAACATTACCGATGATGCCTCCTGGGTCACTGTTTCTAAACAAAATGATACAACCATTCTGGTAAGCTATGAGGCCAATGCCGATCTCATTCCGAGAATAGCACACATCATTGTTCAGGGAACGGGAGGAGCCATAGCAACCGTCACAGTTACACAAGCAAGCGAAACAATCACTTTTGATGTGAGCCCTAAAAACCAACACGTGGAAGCATCTTCGGGTAATATCTCCTATGTCATAGATTCAAATATTGATTGGGGAGTATCTGTTAATGATTCCTGGCTGACTGTCGTCAGGCTCGATGAAAACACCATTGGTGTTAACTACGATGCCAATCCCGGCATCAATGAGCGTATAGCCTATTTCCTTGTATTCGGAACCGGTGGAATTACAGAGACAGTCACATTGACCCAGGCTGGCGAGGTCCCCTACTTGGAGGTGGATCCGCTTACTATGAACTTTGGGTCAGCCTCTGACTCCACCTCTTTTACTATCAGATCAAATGTTGAATGGTCATTGGTTGAAGATGCCGACTGGCTCTCCACCGCACTGTCGGGAGACACCCTTCTGATTGTCTATTCCGATGAAAACCCAGGAGTTGAAGGTCGATCGGCCAGTATCGTATTTTCAGGGGACGGTGTCACCTCCCAAATCGTCACCATTGTACAGGCGGGTACCGGATCCACAGGAATAATGGATCCTGATGTTCCTGTACAATTTACCGTCTACCCAAATCCATCCCACGAAATGATCTATATCAGGTCCAGTGCTGACTTAGAAACCGGTATGATGCTCTCTTTGTTTGACGCATCAGGAAAATTGATGTTTGCGAGAAATGTGGAATATATGGTATCTGGTGAAACCATTCAAATTGATATATCAGCAATGTATCCGGGTGTCTACATTTTGCGGTTGTATCATGCCGGATCAATATCAATCATTAAAGTAATAAAACGATAAGGCTGGAAAAATCGGCCTGAAGTGGTCAGGTGGTCCGTTTTTTCCACAATACCAATAAAGTATATCATGAGTTTGGAAAGATTCAAATCCATCAACGCCTCCGTCAACATAAATTGGAAAGCCCCCTCAGATGCATGATCTTTGGGGGCTTTCGCGGTTTGGCGGTGGTGCCACCAGGAATTGAACCAGGGACACCAGGATTTTCAGTCCTGTGCTCTACCAACTGAGCTATGGCACCGATGCTGTAAAAGCGATGCAAATTTAGCATATTTTTTTCAAAATCTAAGTTTTGGATTTCAAATGCCTGAGTTTTTATACTTTTGTGCCAGAAATGGAACCCCAACTGCATACATATGAATTGAAAAACGGGATCAGGTTGATTCACCGGCCTAATCGTTCGGAAGTGGCTCATTTTGGCCTTATTGTCCATACCGGTACCCGTGATGAAAACCAGGATGAACATGGGCTGGCCCATTTCATGGAACACATGTTTTTCAAAGGGACCCGGAAAAGATCGGCGTTCCAGATTATCTCCCGACTGGAAGATGTGGGGGGTGAGATCAATGCCTATACCACCAAGGAGGAGACCGCCATTTATGCTTCCTTTTTGAAGCAGGATTATCGACGAGCCATCGAGTTGATCCAGGATATTTTCCTTCACTCAAAGTTATCAGACAAAGAGCGGGAAAAAGAGGCAGAAGTGATCCTGAATGAGATCCAGAGTTACGACGATTCCCCTTCTGAATTGATTTTTGACAGGGCGGAGGAGTTGCTTTTCCCAAATCATTCCATCGGCCGGAATATTCTGGGTTCTGAAAAATCCCTTTCCGGTTTTAGAAATGGTGCACTGGAGAAATTCCTCTCAGAGAACTATGCAACCAGCGAAATGATACTCTCTTCAGTGGGAAATATCCCATTTGATCGCATCAAACAGGCCGCTGAAAAGTATTTCTCCCAAATTCCCTTAAAGCACAGGCAGAGAGTGCGTGTTAGGCCAGCATCTGTAACAGCAACCAAGTCGATCGAAAAAAGGAACTCCTTTCAGAAACATTGTATGATGGTCGGTGAAGCGTATGCGCTGCCCCATCAGAAGCGGTTGCAATTGTACCTTTTAAATAATATCCTTGGGGGGCCAGGTATGAACTCCAGGCTCAACATGGCGCTGAGAGAGCGGCGTGGCTTTTCATACAGTGCAGAGTCCCATTTTGCCCCATACACAGACACAGGTGTCATGATGATATATTTCAGCTGCGATACTGAAAAATTCAATAAATCGCTCCAGGTAACCCGGGAAGAAATTAAAAAACTCCGTACAAAACTCATCACCGACACCAGGCTGAATCATGCCAGGAAACAGCTGTTGGGACAGCTTGCCATCTCTTCCGAAAACAACGAGCACCGGATGTTGACAACAGGTAAAAGTTATCTGGTATTTAACCGGGTTGACAGCCTTGACATCATTCGAAAAAAACTGGATGAAATCACCGCCATTCAGCTGAGGGAGACTGCCAATGAGATCTTGCATCCTGCGAATCTAAACATGCTCATTTTTGAATAATGGACATTTTTAATCAACCGGAGGTACTCGATAAGTACT
This sequence comes from Bacteroidota bacterium, assembly GCA_039714655.1. Lineage (GTDB taxonomy): Bacteria > Bacteroidota > Bacteroidia > Bacteroidales. The sequence goes on along the minus strand of JBDLIX010000133.1, from coordinate 10,599 downwards.
TGATGGATCAATCCTCTCCTGAGGATCCTGTGCTTGCCAAGCTAACCAGGCATACTTACCTGAAAGAGGTGCACCCCAGGATGTTATCTGGTCATATTCTGGGTGGTTTTCTTCAAATGTTCAGTCAGATGATCACTCCCATGAGAATCCTTGAGATAGGAACCTATACAGGGTACTCTGCTATCTGCCTGGCCAAAGGCCTCAAATCAGGGGGCCGATTGACTACCATAGAGATCAATGATGAATTACGTAAAACAGCACTTCACTTTTTTGAAATGGCAGGGGTATCGAGTCAGGTACAACTCATCAATGGTGATGCACTCAAGGTAATACCAGTCCTGGATGAAACCTATGACCTGGTATTTATTGATGCCAACAAGGATGATTATCCAACCTATTACAACCTGGTATTTGACAAGGTGTGTTCCGGGGGCTATATCCTGGCAGATAATGTACTCTGGGGCGGAAAAGTGATGGATGATCGCAAACCCGATCATACCACACAAACCATCCAACGATTCAATGGAATGATCGCTGAAGATCAACGGGTTCAGAATTTGCTTTTACCCATACGTGATGGAATCATGGTCATCAAAAAATTATAACTGTCTAATTTCTATACTCCTTCACTAAACAAATTACGTTAAAATTTTGTTATTTGCCTGGGATTGCAAAGATGAGCATGGTAAATGGCAGTATATTCAATTAAAGAGTTAGAGAAACTCTCAGGTATCAAAGCCCACACCATAAGGATGTGGGAAAAGAGATACAACCTTATTGACCCTCACCGTACTCAGACCAACATCAGGTATTACACCGACTACGATCTTAAAAAGATCTTAAATGTGGCTGTACTGAACAGGCACGGAATTAAAATCTCCGATATAGCACGCCTCAACGAAGCTGAGCTTAAAGAAGAGATGATCAGGGTGAGCAATATTTCTCACTCACATGAAAATCTAGTTGATTCATTAATCGTTTCAATGATCGAATTGGACGATTATAAAATGACGGCTCTCCTTGAAAAATCCATTTCGAAAATTGGATTAAAGGAGACGGTCTTTGAGGTGCTCTATCCGTTCCTGGAAAAGGTTGGCATCTTTTGGCAGACAGGTGATGTCAATCCTGTACAGGAGCACTTTGTCTCATGCCTTATTCGTCAAAAAATAATTGCTGCTATCGACCGGGTGCCCAACACATTTAATCCAAAAGCCAAAATATTTCTATTGCTTCTCCCCGAAGGGGAATGGCATGAAATAGGCTTGTTGTTCGCCCAGTATCTACTCAGGGAATCTGGGCATGAAGTCATATACCTCGGTCAGTCAGTCCCCTATTCTGACGTACTTGCTACCGGCGCAACCAGAGAGTTTGATTCTATTCTGGTATCCTGTACTACCAACCAGCCAGAATTCAATTTTGTTACATTTCTAAAAGACCTCGGGGGCGCCTTCCCTGATAAGAGGATTCTTTTCTTCTCATCTTTTATCCACCAAAAACCAGATGAACTGGGTCCGAACCACATACTCATAAGTACGTCCAGAGAGTTTGCGGAATATCTGTCTGATTTGTCGGAATAATACCGGATCATCCCTCTCCCGGGTTCCATTAGCGAAAACATGACTTCTATTAATTTAGAACAGGTAATATTAAAATACCTCTGTATCTTTTATTAACAGGACTTTAGCGAATTTGTGCTATTTTGAATAGGGTATATATCAGCCTGTTGAAACATAAATGCTCTTGATTGTTGTTTAGTTATTTTATACATTTGTTAAACAACATTACAATTTGATAACCTTTAACCCTATTTAGCATGACAACAATGGAGTTCAATAACAAGCTGATCAGCATGGAACAGAGATTGGAACGGTTTGCTTTGAGCCTTACCGCCAATCGTGAAGAAGCCAAAGACTTGTTACAAGAGACCTACTTTAAAGCACTCTCTTCCAAAGACAAATTCATTGAGTTTACAAATTTTGAAGCCTGGGCCTATACCATCATGAAGAATACTTTCATAAATAATTACAGGAAGGCTGTCAGGCAAAATACCATTGTGGATACTACAAAAGATCTCTATTATCTCAACAACTCCAAGGAATCGAATTTCATAAAACCTGATTCGAGTATGCAGCAGAAGGAGATCAATAAGCACATCAATAATCTCCAGGAAGAGCTTAAAGTTCCTTTTTTGATGCATACCGAGGGATTCAAGTATAAGGAGATTGCAGAAAAGCTTGATCTCAAAATTGGAACTGTTAAGAGCCGTATCTTTTTTACCCGCAAAAAATTAATGGAATCGCTCGTCGATTATAAATAAATTAACTGGTTAACCCCTGAACTGGGCATCCACAACCGCAAATGCGGCCATATCCACAATCTCTCTTACCTCGCTTTCCATTTGAAGAATATGTATGGGTTTCCCGATACCCAGCAGGATCGGTCCGGTCACATTGCTTCCTCCTATCTCCTGCATCATCTTATATGCAATATTCCCCGAGCTAAGGTTGGGGAAAATGATGGTATTGACTTTTTTGTTGCCCAGTTTACTGAAGGGGAATTTCTGCATTCTTAATTCAGTGTTTAATGCATAATTCATTTGCATCTCTCCATCTACAATTATGTCAGGGTGTTCCTTGTGTAGGATTTCCACAGCTTCCCGTGCCCTCAGGGAACTGGCTCCTTTAAGAGCGCCAAAATTTGAAAAGGAGACCAATGCGATAACAGGTTCAATGTTGAAATGCTCTACCTGTTCAGCTACCAGCAAAGCAGTATCCACCAGGGTTCTGGCACTTGGTTGAACATTCACAGTGGTGTCGGCAAAAAAATATGGACCTTTCTTAGTGTGCACAATATCCATCCCTGCAATATGCTTCTGGACATTATTGGTTCCGGCAATTTGAATGGCTGGTCTTATTACATCGGCATACTTACTTGAGAATCCTGAAAGAAAAGCATCTGCATCACCTTCCGAAACCATCATCATTCCAAATTGGTTTGGTAATAACATTTGTTGCAAAGCATCCTCGTAGGTCATCCCCTTTCGCTGTCGAGTCTTATATAGTTTCCTGGCATATTTTTCACGTATGGATTTAACACCGGAATCTGTTTGGTCAATGATCTCAACCGCATCCAGCTCCAGGTGATAATCCTTAATCATCTGCTCAATCTGTGGCTTATCTCCCAACAGTACCGGATTGGCAATTTTCTCATGAACAATGGTCTGGATTGCTTTGAGCATTTTAAAGTTGGCAGCCTCACTGAACACAAGCCTTTTGGGATTCTGTTGCGCTTTTATCCGAACCTCATGGATCAATCGGTTTTCAATACCCATTCTCTCTCTTAAGGATTCATCATAGGCTTCCCAATCTTCAATGGAAGACCTGGCAACCCCTGTATCCATGGCTGCTTTCGCAACTGCCGGGGCAACCAGGCATATTAGCCTGGGATCCAGCGGCTTAGGAATTATATAATCTCTCCCAAAATGTAAATTCTCCACCTTATAAGCCTTGTTCACCACCTCCGGGACATCTTGCTTGGTAAGAGTGGCCAGGGCATTTACTGCAGCAATTTTCATCTCCTCATTGATCCCGGTGGCCCTAACATCCAATGCACCCCTGAATATGAAAGGGAAGCCCAGCACATTATTTATCTGGTTAGGATAGTCAGATCTGCCTGTTGCAAAAATAATATCATCTCTTGCCGCTATGGCTTTCTCATAAGATATTTCAGGATTCGGATTGGCCATGGCAAAAACGATAGGATCATGTTTCATTGACTTCAGCATTTCCGGTGTTAACACATCGGCCACGGAGAGGCCAAGGAATACATCTGCATCCTTCATGGCTTCTTCCAGGGTCTCTTCATCAGTCTCATTGACAAATTCCTGTTTGTATTTATTAAGTCCGGTCCGCCGGGTATTCAATACTCCCCGGGAATCGAGCATCAATACATTTTCTCTCTTTACACCAAGGGATACGTATAGCTTAGCACAGGAGATGGCCGATGCTCCTGCTCCGTTAACCACCACTTTAATTTTTTCAATTTTCTTATTGACCAGTTCAAGAGCGTTAAGGAGTCCGGCCGCCGAAATGATGGCCGTTCCATGTTGATCATCATGAAAGACCGGAATATCCAGTTCCTTCTTGAGCCGTTCTTCAATTTCAAAACATTCCGGTGCCTTGATATCCTCCAGGTTAATACCTCCAAAGGTGGGAGCAATGGCTTTGGCCACTTCAATAAAACCATCTACTTCCTGACGATCGATCTCAATATCAAAAACATCTATATCAGAAAAGATCTTAAACAACAAACCCTTCCCCTCCATGACCGGCTTTCCCTCAACAGCACCGATATTGCCCAATCCAAGCACTGCAGTTCCGTTGGACATTACAGCAACCAGATTGCCTTTCGCCGTATACTTATAAGCATTTTCCGGATCATCTTTGATCGCTAAACAGGGTTCAGCAACTCCCGGAGAGTATGCCAGGGAAAGGTCCCGCTGCGTGGAATGTGATTTGGTTGGAATGACTTCAATTTTTCCAGGTCTACCAAAACTATGGTACTTCAGAGCATCTTCGCGTGTAATTTTTGACATGATAAAAAGAGTTTAATAATCGATTATAAAATTACTAAGAGTGAGGGTTCGTTGTTATCCCGGATAGTTAATAAATACAATGTTATTGAGCAGTATCAAATCAGTCTGACTGATGTTTCCGGATTAACGAAAAATAAACCCCTCTTTCAAGGGATCCCCGGGATCATACCAAAAGCTGCTTTTGCCTGTAAAAAAGGCTGTTCCTGAAACTACCGGAATAATTGCTTTATGAGGTCCGAAGGTGGTAAGGTCAGCCAGTTCCACCTCCATGCTTGTCCCCAGGATGCTCTCGATAGAAATTCTGTCTCCCATTTTTATATCTCCACGGGCATGATGAAGTGCGGCCCGGGCACTGACTCCAGAACCCGTGGCTGAACGATCTACCTCCCCATTGGCAAAAATGCATACATTTCTGCTATGCCTGGATGGGTTGTATGGTTTCCCGGTAAATATGGTTCCGTACATAAAACTCAGATCATCTTCATAGGGATGGATAATTTTCTGATTGTTCATTACACTTTTCTTAATCCTCATTCCCAATTCAATCAGTTTTGCATAATCAGAAGCATCCAGCGATAACTTTAATTTATCTGCATCCACGATGGCATAAAACGCACCACCGAAAGCCACATCATATTGAACCCGTCCTAATCCGGGAACCTGAACATGCTGATCATGATAAAGCACAAAGGACGGAACATTCCTGAACGAAACAGATTTGACCACACCCTCTTCCCTGAATCCCGTGGAGATAATTTGTCCGGATGGTGTATCAATCTTTAAGGTGGGTTGATCCCCCCTCTTTCTTATAAATTTTGTATCCAACACAAATTTTGTAAGGGCAATGATGGCATGACCACACATGGTACTGTATCCTTCGTTGTGCATAAAAAATGTGCCAAAGTCGGCATCGCCAGAACATGGTTCAGTAATGATTGCTCCATACATATCGGCATGCCCCCTTGGTTCCCACATAATGCCCTTCCTGATATGGTCACAATGGTCACGAAAAAATTTTCTTTTTTCGAGGATCGTTTTGCCCATCACCTTCGGATACCCGTCCAAAAGAATCCGCAATGGCTCTCCTCCGGTATGCATATCCAAGGTGGAGATCTTTTCCCACCCTGCCGGCGGCCGCCACTTCAGGTTTTTTAGCTTTTTATACATTTTACGTATGAAGTTACTATGAATTTGCGTTATATAGAGTATAAAAGGTAATGTTTCAATCAACACCCGCAACCATGGGAAAAATAATTCTTGTATCAATGGTTTCAATCTTCACATGGTTATCATTCAACCATCTCCTCGCTCAGACTCCTGGGCAGGCTTGATGTTGGTAAATCCATCATCAATACTCCCACTCAACAGATGCAAGAATCAGCGTTGGAGCAGGGTATGCTTTCCGGTATAATTAGAAAACCTCCTTTGGAGGAGGATTTGTACCCGGAGCCGAACTTTTTTCCGAACCATTTTTAAGAGATTTGGATTTCGTTCTGGCGGATGGATATAAGTTCAATTCCATTTCATGTTGATTCAATATAAGGTAAATCAGTATATTGCCAAAACACGGAATATATTATTGCCAAAACACGGAATATATTACTGCCAAAACACGGAATAGCTTTTAAAAGCTATTAAATATCAATATGTTTGTACAACACAAAGGAAATTAGTGAAAACTGCGAATTACATATCACGTATTAGTGATACTCTTTTAAAAGACTTGCTTGAATCAACCGGGGCGGTTTTGGTGGAAGGCGCCAAGTGGTGTGGTAAAACACAATCTTCGTTACAAGCAGCGAATAGTGTAGTGTATATGCAGGATCCTGATGAAGGGCCAGGGTATGTGGCAATGGCAGATACAAAACCATCTCTTCTGCTGGAAGGGGAACCTCCACTACTACTGGATGAATGGCAGATGGCTCCGGTTATATGGGATGCGGTTAGATTTGCTGTTGATAAACGAGGTTTAATGGGACAATTTATTCTTACTGGTTCAGCAACGCCAAGTGACAATCAAACGGCTCATTCGGGTACTGGTAGAATTGTGCGTATGCTGATGCGACCTATGAGTCTTTACGAATCTAATGAATCTAATGGTAAGGTATCTCTTAAAGATCTTTTTGATGGAGAAACAGACATTGGTGCAAAAAGCACATTGACCATTGAGCAGATAGCACATGCTATATGCAGAGGAGGATGGCCAGCTGCAGTACTATCTCAGAATCAGTCTCCACGAATAGCTATTAACTATGTTGATGCTATTATTAATTTAGACGTTCAACGTGTAGATGGTGTTGAAAAGGACCCTGAAAGAGTTCGTGTATTGCTACAATCATTAGCTCGCAATATTTCTACGCTGGCAACAGCCAAAACTATAATGAATGATATGCAAGTTAACGAGGCATCTATTACAGATAAAACATTGAGTACCTACCTTAATGCGCTTCGTCGTATATTTGTTATTGAAGATGTTCCAGCCTGGCAACCTTCACTTCGTTCAAAAACTGCTATACGTACGGCAAACAAACGCCAATTTGTTGACCCCTCTGTAGCAACAGCAACAATGCGCACAAATGCAAAAGGGATCTTAAGGGATTTCGAGACTTTTGGTTTCTTATTTGAATCATTGTGCACACGTGATTTGAGAGTATATGCACAGGCTGCTGACGGAGTAGTATTTCACTATCGGGATAAATCAGAACTTGAATCAGATCTGGTAATTAAACTTCATGATGGTAGGTGGGCGGCTATTGAGGTAAAACTGGGAATGAAGCAAATTGATGAAGCTGCTGCCAACTTAATTAAACTTAGTCAAAAAGTTGATATAGAAAAGATGAATCAGCCCTCTTTTCTTATGGTGCTAACAGGGGGTCAGGTTGCATACAGGCGGTCTGATGGTGTGCTGGTAGTTCCTATAGGCTGTTTGCGAGATTAATGTTCCCAGAAAAATTCCAATTTGACGGTGAAAAAAATCGAACCACTTCTTACAACATAGTTCTGGAATGGATATTTCAGTATACCAATGAGTTACAAAATAATAAAACGGAAGAACAAGATCAAAAATCTCTTTCTTCCGTTTCTGTACCCCGAACCGGACTATTTTACGAACCTTTTCTATGGGATTTGGATTTAATCTGGCGAGTAAAAATGGAATCTAACTCGTTGAATGTCTTCTAGTAAGAAGCTTACTATATTGCCTTAATGATTACTGTACATTCAGAACCATTCGGCGATAAGCCAGTAATTCAGGTGTGCCATTGTCACGAACTTCCAGAATAATATGGATAGTCTTCCCTCCAGCATCTTCAGGGATTGCCAATTTCGCTTTTGCGGAGGAGTTTTCCAAAAGCCTCACCGACCCGCTGTAGGAACTGGGTTCATCGTAGAAATACCAGGAGTATGACAATTCATTTCCATCCGGGTCGTCGGAACCTTCAGCAGATAGTTCAATGTTTGAGCCTGCAATGACCGTCTTTTTTAATACCTGCCGGGTTCTGTCTCCATTCAGAACAGCTAAAGGATGGTGATTTGCATCACTGTATTTGCTGGTGATACTCCAGTCCATGCGGGCAGCAAAATCGCTATCATAACCTTCATTCCAGCGCTTGATGGCAGCTCCACCCTCTTCTGTATTCCCATACATGAAATATGGATCAAATATTAATTCTGCCTCTTGCTTTATTTGGTGAACTTCAGACATGCTTCTAATGCCTTCCTGTTTGGTGAATTTGAAGCGGCCTCCCCAGCCACCCTGGTCTATTTGTTCAGGATCATTGAGGCCGTTTGGATACACATGCATGAATGAGGGTGAGTCGCCTTCAGTTGCCCACACACGGTCGGGGTAAACTGCTCCCAGGGGACCATGGCTTTGGATGTGCTCATCTATATATTCATCGGACGGAGCCCAGCCATAGACACCTGTTGCACGGATATAAAACACTTCAGGGAAATTTTTCGCAATCCAGGCCCCGGCATCATCCTGCCCCAAAATATCATATAGCCTCAGTTTACTTAAGAAGACTTGAAGATCCTCCGCAGAACGGGTCTCTCGTACTTTCCATATCGCCTGGGCGGCATTGTTCATACCTCCCCAGCCCATCACCCATACAGGTCGCGGATCGTCCCTGTCAGCTGAAGCAATAATAAGTTCAGAACCCGGACTATCTTTTCCTATACCGACATCACTCATGCCGTAGCCTGTCTGTCCCATTACAGAAATGGATCGCAAGAATTCAGGATTGGGGTAACCATCAGCATGGACATTCAGGTTTGTAAATACCTCTCCATAGGCATCAACTATCTTGTCCAGCATGGCTGTACTGCTCTGGGATTTTTTCCAACATCCGGTTGCCACAATCAGGCCTTCGATATCAAACTCATTGGCGCACACCAACTGGCGAACCATGGATTGTTCGTCGTCAGGATCGGCACCAAGATCCGTTGTATTAATAACACGTGGCCTGTTCAAAGCAGCCTCAAATTTTGGCTTTATACACCTGTCTGCCCGCTCTTTAAATTCTTTCTGGTAATCATCCCGCCACTTCGAAATGCTCGAGGCTCCGGGGCCATCAGTGAAATGATTGGTATTTTCTACACGCACGTATTGTCCACCCCAACTTTCCTGGGTAGGATCTTCGGGATCATTAATTCCCCGATTTGCACTTACCAGGTAGAGGAAAGCAGGTGAATCTCCTTCACAAACACCAGTGCAACCCATTCCTTCATGCGGGTAAACATCACAAAGTGGTCCGTGATTAAAGCGAATGTTCTCATTTATCCAGGCAAGGTCGGAGCCCGGATCACTTCCACCGAACATTCCCTGATATGTTTTAATTGACTCAATAATGAACAAGTCAGGGAATTCCTTCCTCAGCCACTCTTGGCTGGCATCCTGGCAGTAGATCAGGAAAACTCTCAGTTTGCTGATAAAGGCTTGAAGCTCCTCTTCGCTACGTGTATTTTTCACATCCCAAATCGCCTGTGCCACTTCCCGTGGACCGCCCCAAACACCGATCCACAACGGTCGAGGATCAGGCTTGTCGGCTGCTGCAATAATCGCATTGGAAGCTTCGCTTTCCAGGCCTTCACCAATTATATCTGTATAGTCCTGTTTTCCGCATCCCCAGGTAATACTGAGCCCATGGTTAGATCCCCTTCCCTCGAAGGTAACAGAACGAAGATATTCGGCGCTTGGATACTCCAAATCATATGATTTTAAGTTGTCATAAACCTTTTCATATTCATCCAGTACGCCAAGAATATTATTCTTATCTGCTACCATGGCAAAGGTTCCGGCTGAGGCTACCAAACCTTCTACATCAAATTCATTGGCATACAAAAGAAACCGAACCATTGATTGCATGTCGTCTGGGTCACTCTTTTGAGTATTGGGTACATCATCACCACCTTTTACCACCCCTATCGGAGGAAAATCCGATGTCATGATCACACGCAGTTTTTCTTTTGTTTCTGAGGGTTTTTCAATTGCCAAAAGAGATTTATATGACATTGAAAGGGAAAGGACAGTAAGAAGTATCGAAAAAGATTTTATTCTCATTTCAGCTATTACTTTAAATCCTAATGCAATGAGTTACAAAATATAAAAAAACGGAAGATAAAGATCAAAAACCTCTTTCTTTCGTTTCTGTAGCCGAAGCCGGGATCGAACCGGCACGGCCATTTCTCACCGCCTCTGGCAGTCTCGTGAGCTCGTCGTCGTACCTCCACCTCGGTTCCGCCATCCTGAAGACTATAACGAACAAAGCCCCCCATTTCTGAGAGGCTCTGTACCCGGAGCCGGAACCGAGCTTGCGAGCTACCGGCTCCCCACAACCATTTCTTGATACAACAAAAAAAGCGAAAGAGACGGACCCTTTCGCTTAGTTACTCTGTACCCGGAGCCGGAATCGAACCGGCACGGCCATTACTGGCCACTGGATTTTAAGTCCAGCGCGTCTACCTATTCCGCCATCCGGGCATCGAGCTGGTAGTTGCTCATACTT
>JBDLIX010000132.1:0-15263 GCA_039714655.1 Bacteroidota bacterium | reverse complement strand
CGTATCAGGCATGGCACCTGAGAAAATTGATCAGATCATGAAAACAATATCACCGGAAGCAAAAGATGCATTTGATGAATACCGCATCAGGTTAATCGAACAGGGAATTGAGCAGGGAATCGAGCAGGGAATTGAGCAGGGAATCGAGCAAGGAATCGAGAAGGGGATTGAACAAGGTCTTAAGGAAATCGCAGTGAACATGATTACCAAGAGATACTCTAATGAGCAAATCGCGGAGATCACCAACCTGAGCATCAAGCGCATTCAGCTCTTGCGCAAAGAGTGTTCTGTTTAAGCCAATAATCAGTTTGTCTCCGGCACCGGTTTCAGGTCAGCTCCCCCTCATTATGATTCGCTAATCAGTGCGTGCATAGACCACTTCACCACCCGAATAGGTGGTCAAAACCCTGATGTTGAAAACCTTCTCTTCCGGAGCTGACATCAGGTCGGTCCCGGTCACCACCAGGTCAGCCAGTTTCCCTGTTTCAATGGAGCCTTTCAGCTGTTCCTCAAATCCCGATTTTGCTGCCCAGATGGTCATGGCCCGCAGTGCATCCTTGCGACTCATTGCATTTTCAACCTGGAAACCCTCTTCCGGGGTTCCCGATTGATCTTTTCGGACGGTGGCTGCATAAAAGCCAAAAAGGGGATTGATCTGCTCCACAGGGAAATCACTGCCGTTGGGGATCCATCCATTCTGCTCAAGCAATTTCTTATAGGCATAGGCGCCTTTCATACGTGCTGGTCCCACCCGTTGTTCTGCCCAGTACATATCTGAGGTGGCATGGGTCGGTTGAACAGAGGGCAGGATGTTATAATCCCCGAAATAGTGAAAATCATCTTCGTGGATGATCTGTGCATGTTCAATGCGCCAGCGACGATCATTTTTCCCACCCAGTATGCCGGCATAGATCTTCAGGGTTTCCCGGTTGGCGGCGTCACCAATACAGTGTGTGGCAACTGCATAATGGTTGTCAAATGCTTTTCTGCAATACTCCTCAATCAGATCCAGCGGGGTCACGAAAAGCCCGTAATTACCCGGATCATCTGAATAGGGCTCGATCATGCGGGCCCCTCTGGATCCCAGGGCGCCATCGGCGAACAGTTTGATGGTGTTCACCGAAAGGTGATCGGTTTGATAGGCCCCCTGCTCCACAAAGTGGGTGAAATTTTCCTGTGAAGGGGAGAGCCAGGCATTGATTCGGACCTGAAGCGATCCTGCACCATGCAGCGAATCGATCAATTGAACCACATTCCTGGATAGTCCTGCATCATGCACGGAGGTGAGTCCCACCTGGAAGCAATTCTCCTCCGCCTGTTGCAGTGATTTGATCTTCTCCTCCCGGGTGGGTGGGGGCACTTTCGATCCAACCAGTCCCATGGCATTGTCCAGAAGAATCCCGTTGGGGACTCCATCGGTGAGCATCACCGTACCACCCTCCATCCTGGTTTCGGCAGTGATCCCTGCAAGCTCCAGTGCCACTGTATTGGCCCATGCAGCGTGACCATCGATCCGTCTCAGCAGGATAGGGGTATTTGGAAAGTGCTTATCCAGCATGTTCCTGTTGGGAAACTCCTGAACTGCCCAGTCGTTTTGATCCCAGCCCCTTCCGGTGATCCATGCTCCGGCTTGCTCCTGGTGATGTGCTTTCAGCATGGTTATGATCTCTTCCACGGAAGATGTGCCAGTCACATCCACTGCACTAAGGTTCATCCCGTAACCGAAAAAGTGACAGTGGGCATCGATCCAGCCCGGGTAAACAAATGCGCCCTCAAGATCACGGACCTCCCCGGACCGGAAGTTGCGTGCAATCTCTTCAGCACTGCCCACACCTACGATTCGGTGATCCTTAATGGCGATGGCCTCTGCAACGGTAAATGATTCATCTACCGTATACACTACTCCGTTGGTAAGGATCAGGTCGGCCTGCTTCTTCACGGTTGTACAACCCATCAGGCTCATCAGAAACAGAGGAATGATCAATCTGTAATTTCGCATGGTCAAAGGTTTGAAACAAAAATAGTATTCTCATATTATTTTCCCCATTTTTGCGTTCTTAAGAACAAAACAATCCAATGGATTTTCGCAGGATCTTTCTGTTTGCATTGATACCGGGGGCACTCTTTTTTGCTTGTAATCCGGAACGCAACTATATGGAGGATGACGACGCGAGACTTGCTTTTACACTTGATACGGTCTATTTCGATACGGTCTTTACCACCATTGGTACCATTACCCAATCTTTCAGGGTCAAGAATCCCTATAATCGGTTTATAAAGATTGATGAGATATCGCTTGCCGGTGGTGAATCATCTGTATTCAGGATCAATGTGGATGGGCAACCCGGAGTGCACTTTTCGGGGTTTGAGATAGCTCCCAAGGACAGCATGTATCTGTTTGTGGAGGCAACCCTTGATCCCAATGGAAGCAATGATATCCTGCGGATCCAGGACTCCATCGTATTCCTTACCAATGGGAATACACAGGACATTGACCTGGTGGCATGGGGACAGGATGTGCATATCCTCAGGGACAGCGTGCTTGATGGTTCAACCACGTGGAATGCCGATAAGCCTTATCTGATCATCAATTATGCCTATGTGGATTCTTTGTCAACATTGACCATTGGGCCGGGGGTGAAGATCCATTTTCACAGGGATGCCCTGCTTTATGTGGATGGAACCCTGCATGTGGATGGAACACTGGACGAACCAGTACTGTTTGCTGGGGACCGGCTGGAGGAGTTCTATGATGACAAACCGGGCCAGTGGGGACTCATTTACCTCTCACAGAGGAGCCGGGAGAACAGCATCAATTATGCAGAGATTAAGAACGGGACCCTTGGGGTCCTGATCAGTGCCTCCCCAGAATCCGGCAAAATGCCCGATCTGGAGATCTCCAATACCATTATCAACCATATGAGTTCCAATGGGATCTATGCCCTCAATGCAGCAGTTACCGGGACCAACCTGATCATCGGTGATTGTGGAGGAAGCTGCGCAGGACTGTTCTATGGCGGCTCCTATGAATTTACCCACTGTACATTTTCAAATAACTGGCCGTCCTGGTATTCCAACCGCCAGATGCCTGCCCTGTACCTTGCTGATTATTTCGGCACTTATGATTCCGAAGGGAATCTGATTGTTTACCCAGGAGGGGAGTTTGATAAGGCCGAGTTCAGGAACTCCATCATCTATGGCAATCGCCGTATGGAACTGGTGATTGACAGCTATGAGGAGCGGCAGTTGAATTACCGTTTTGATCACTGTCTCACCCGCATTGACGAGGATAGCCTGGACTATCAGGAGGACCCCCTGTTCACAGCTATTATAAACAATGAAAATCCCATGCTTGATTCGGTTCCTTACAATTTTGAACTGGATTCACTCTCCCCGGCCATCGATGCCGGATTGCCAGCTTATGCAGTGGAGATTCCCTTCGATATGAACGGGAACAATCGTTTGGGAGATGAGGCACCCGACCTGGGTGCTTTCGAATGGATTGAAGAGTAAGGTTGAGTTTCTTTTTAGGGGTACACTCTGCGATCGTTAGCTACGGTCTGCCGAAATAGCACCTTCGAAGCCATTCTCTGAAGAATGGATCGGTAAAAATGCTGTCCATGTTCTTTGTATCTATGATTTCCTTTCTTTCAAGACTTAGTTTTATCCGGGCAACGTTGCTGGTTGATCCCAGCTGGTATTGTTCCCGTGTGGCTTTGGAATAGAGCTTCTGATTCCCTTCTGTCAGGGCCTTTAGAAAACCTAATTGTTTTGGCGTCAGGCTTTCTACGATCTTGTAAAAGCTATAGTCAAAATGATGGATAAGATCATACAGAGCTTTTTCTATAATAGCTACTGTACAGGTATGATCTGTCCTTATTAAAGCATGCCATACCAGGAGTTTTAAACAGAACGGATGATTGTCTACCATATAAGACATTCGGACTGAAGTGGTGTACCCTATGTTTTTATCATGATCATGGAATAGTTTTCTTATACTGGCTGACCTGTGTTTCAATGGGTTATGTTTTAGTTCAAATAGCTGGCCTAATCCGGACAGTGGACCGGGATAATGTACCAGCTCCCTGAAGTACGGGTTATTGTTACCGTAAAGGCAGAAAACAGAGTTCTTTTGATTCCTTAGTTTCAATTTTAGCGTCCTGAGAAAGGGGATCGGATCCCTGAATCGGTGAAACAGGTGGGAATTGGCTATGAAGAGTGCGACCCTGATTTTTTTCCTTTTAGCGATTAATGCGGGTAATTTGAGCATATCCATGCTACTGTTATCTATCTCCATACAGGATATCTCCTCTGGAAATTTATGAGAAAGGGCTGCCACAAAGAGTTCCAAAAAAGAAGTCGGGGAACGTGCTGGTTTTAAATCCATATAGCATGTAAGAATATCCGAATTCTTCTCTGCTAGTTGAAATCCCAGCTCACGCACATATTCCTGTACTCCCCAGCCCTGGTCTGCAGTGAGAATTAAATGTCTGTGCGCATTTAGCTTTCCCAGGAGTTTCTCAAACAGCCAGTCCTGCTCAATTTTGTACACCTCATTCAATTGCTCAAATGATAAAAACGTAGTACTCATTTTTGCGATTTTTGAAAGTCACAACCCTGTGAGTATTACTTAATGTAGTGATCTTTAAAATATCAGCTTCTCTTTTTTTGGTTTTTCTATATCATTAAATATGAGGCAATTAGACTGTTCTGATGGAGGTGTTTAATAAGCAGAGAAGTCACATGATCCTGAAAAGTCACAAGGTTGTGATTGCGCCGTTTTCCCGAAATGGGATACCCTTCTCTTTTTTCATAGGATATTACCTGCTAGCTCCTACTTCTCTGTCCGATGCTCTGTCTGCTGCTCTGTCTGCTGCTCAGTCCAAAGGATTGAAGAGTAAGGCTGATTTTCTTTTCCTGAGGCCATCAACCCATGTATGAAGACATTTGCATTATTGCTGCCTTTGCTACTCCTTTTCGTGGCATCGGGGAACCAGCCCTGCGAGCTCGGCAAAGTCAACCGGAGCGAACCGGAGCTCAACGAAGTTAATGCCCTCGCGGGATTCAGCGACGCGCATAAACCTGACAGGGGTGAGATCCGTCTGATGTGGTACAATGTGGAAAACCTGTTCAACCCTGAGAACGACACCATTGCCGGGGATGATGAATTTACTCCGGAAGGGGTACGCCGCTGGTCCTATACCCGGTACAGAAAGAAGCTGATTGCCATTGCCAAAGTGATCGTAGCTTCGGGTGAGTGGGACCCTCCCGAGCTGGTAGGATTGTGTGAGGTTGAGGATGCACGGGTACTGGAAGATCTGGTTCAACATCCCATCTTAGCTCCATACGGATACCGTTTTGTGCATTGCGATAGTCCCGATCACCGCGGAATGGATGTGGCCTGTCTTTACAGGGAGGAGCGGATCCGTCTCTTTGGGTGGCAGGTGCATGCCTCTGGGGGAGGAACAGCTGACAGAGGACCGGCTCACAGAGGACCGGCTCACAGGGGAACCCGGGATATGCTGCATGTGAGTGGTGTATGGGGTCAGCATGATTCCCTTGATCTGTTTCTGGTACATCTGATTTCGAAATACAGCGGAGCGGGATTCACAGCCGAGCCCAGGAAGAGACAGGTGAGCTGCCTGGTTCAACTGGTGGATTCAGTGCATCGGGTGAGAAAGAATAGTCTCAAAGTGTTGGCAGGAGATTTCAATGAAGTGATGGAGGGTTATTCCATGGAGCCCATTCGAAAGGGGAGTGTTGGAGGAGATTCCATCCACAGCATTCACCTGGAAGGCAGTTTTGGAAGCTA
Source organism: Bacteroidota bacterium (assembly GCA_039714655.1). Classification (GTDB taxonomy): domain Bacteria; phylum Bacteroidota; class Bacteroidia; order Bacteroidales. Next base: position 9,451 of record JBDLIX010000132.1, on the reverse strand, counting down.
TAAGTACAGGGGCAGATGGAGCCGGATTGACCAGTTCCTGGCATGTGGTCAGGTTGGGAACTACCGGCTTAATGGATCCATTCTGGAACTCCCTGTATTGTTGACCCGCGATGAAACCTATGGAGGTTTGAAGCCCCATCGCTCCTATGTGGGGTACATGTACAATGGAGGAATCAGTGACCACCTTCCGATCCTGTTGGATATTCGTGGTCGCCCTTTCTCAATTGGTGTTGAACGGTGAGTCCCATGGCACTCCCCTCGGCAAGCATTTTCTGGTATGCAGCTTCAAATTCGTTGGGAATCTCCCCGTCAAGGATGGCATCCTTGATGGCGTCCTTAATGATCCCTACCGGTTTAGAGGGGGGGATTCCGAAAACATACTGGATATCATCGCCGGAGATCGGGGGCTGGAAATTCCGGATTGAATCCTTCTCTTCGATCTCCACAATTTTCTCTCTCACGATTTGGAAATTCCTCATGTATCTTTTGACCCTCTTTTCATTTTTTGAGGTGATATCTGCCTCACAGAGTGTCATCAGATCTTCCAGATCGTCGCCCGCATCGAAAATCAATCGCCTCACCGCAGAATCGGTCACAATCTCCTGGGAAAGCACAATGGGACGAAGGTGGAGCTGGACCAGCTTCTGCACATATTTCATCTTCTCATTGAGGGGCAACTTAAGTTTCTTGAATATCCCCGGAACCATTTTGGCCCCAAAGAATTCATGCCCGTGGAAGGTCCACCCGGTTCCCGGTTCAAACTTTTTCGTGCGGGGTTTGGCAATGTCGTGCAGAAGGGCCGCCCACCGGAGCCACAGGTCATCCGTTTTTTCTGCGATCCTGTCCAGGACCTTCAGGGTATGCAGGAAGTTGTCTTTATGGAATTGTCCTGCCACCTCTTCCACACCTTTCAGCTGGAAGAGTTCCGGGAATATGATCTCCAGCAAACCTGTTTTTTCCAGCAGGATGAATCCCATACCAGGATGCGTGGTGAGCATGATCTTATTGAGTTCATCGGTGATCCTTTCCTGGGAGACAATCCGGATTCGCTCCCGGTGATCTCCCATGGCTTCCAGGGTGCCTGATTCGATCCGGAACCCTAAACGGGTGGCAAACCGGATCCCCCTCAACATCCTCAGGGGATCATCTGAAAATGTGCTTCCAGGATCCAGGGGTGTGACGATTATTTTCTCTTCCAGATGTTCAACCCCTCCAAATGGGTCCAGCAGCTCTCCAAACGAATGGGGATTCAGTGAAATAGCCAGTGCATTAATGGTAAAATCGCGCCTGTTCTGATCATCTTCCAGCGTACCATTCTCTACCAGTGGCTTTCTGGAATCTTTTCGATAGGACTCCTTGCGGGCACCCACAAATTCCACTTCTGTATCTTCCCACTTCAGCATGGCTGTTCCGAAATTCTTAAAAACAGTAAGTGGAATATCCTCATCAATGGACTTCCTCACCTTTTCAGCCATCTCTATTCCGCTTCCAATGACCACAATATCGATGTCCTTGGCCGGAGTATCTGACCCGCCGAGCAGAAGATCGCGCACAAATCCTCCGATCACATATACCTGGATATCTTCCTGCTCAGCAACCGAAGCAATCAAATGAAATACCTGGTGATGAAGGTGCCTGGCTAAATTCATGGTTATCGAGTTGTCACAAAAATACAAATTTTGTACCTTTGTAAGGAACTTCCCTAAGGGGGTGCCTTAAAACACAGGCTGAGATTATACCCTTAGAACCTGATCCGGGTAATTCCGGTGTAGGGATAAAGAAGATCATATGTTGAACACTCTGTAATAAAACATTATGATTCGTGCAGCTTTGTTGCTTGTGTTGGCCATCATGGTCTCACCTGCAATCGGTCAATACAACCTGTCTGGTGTAGTAGTAGATGAGCAAAACACTCCTCTTCCGGGGGCCAACTTATTCATTAAAGAGCTAAGCAGAGGAACGGTTACTTATGAAGATGGCTCATTTTCCATGGGCAAGGTCCCGGAGGGATCCTATCATCTGAAGGTTACTTTTGTGGGGTATGAGACGCAACTTAAATCAATTCATCTCTCTTCCGACATGGCCCTGGGGGTGATCCAACTAACCAGGGCAGCCATCATGGGTGAGGAGGTGATCGTTACCGCTACCCGGGCCGGCTCCAAAACTCCTGTGGCATTTTCGGATATGGACCGGGAGGAGATCACTTCGAGGAACTTTGGTCAGGATATGCCATACCTGCTTGCTTCCACACCTTCAGTGGTGACCTCATCCGATGCAGGTCACGGTATTGGATATACTTCCATGAGGATCCGCGGAACAGATTCTAACCGGATCAATGTGACCATTAACGGTGTTCCTCTGAATGATGCCGAATCCCATTCGGTCTACTGGGTAGACCTGCCCGACATTGCCACGTCGGTAGATAATATTCAGATACAGAGAGGTGTAGGGACTTCCACCAATGGTGCTGCTGCTTTTGGTGCCAGTGTCAATTTCCAGACTCAAAAGCTGAATAAAGAGCCTTATGCCATGTATGATGGGACAGTCGGATCCTTCAAAACCATGAGGAATAGCATATCGGCAGGAACCGGACTGATCAAAGAGCATTTTGCTGTGGAGATGCGACTTTCCGATCTCCGTTCCGACGGTTATATGGACAGATCGTGGACCAATCTTAACTCCTATTATGCTTCGGCAGGATACCACGATTTAAAAACTTTGATCAAATTCATCACTTTTTCCGGGACAGAGGAGCTATACCAGGCCTGGAACGGTGTGCCTTCATCCCTGTTGGATTCACTTCGCACCTACAATGAGCTCGGGGCCTATACCGACGCAGATGGAAACATAGCCTATTATGATAATCAGATTGACCATTATCGTCAGACACACTACCAACTGCACTTATCCAGAGTTCTCAATGACAGGTTACATGTCAATGCAGCCCTTCATTATACGAAAGGAGCCGGCTATTACGAGCAGTATAAGGAGGATGAATCGTTATCGGACTACCTGTTAGGGGATGTGATCATCGGGGTAGACACCATTGGGGAGACCGACCTGATTCGCCGCAAGTGGCTTGATAACGACTTCTACGGGATTGTGGGCGGATTGCATTACCAGACCACGAGGTTCAACGCCATCATGGGCGGGGGATGGAACCGCTACGCGGGCGATCATTTTGGCACGGTGATCTGGGCCAGGAATGCGGGTGAAGCTGAGATCCGTCATCACTGGTATGATAACACCGGTATCAAAACCGACTGGAACAGCTATCTGAAGTCCACACTGGAAGCAGGTGACAGAATCTCGCTTTTTGCTGATCTTCAGGTGAGGGGAATAGCGTATGGCATTGAGGGGGCAGATGATGATCTGAGGGACATTTCCCAGGAACACCACTACCTCTTCTTCAATCCCAAGGCCGGTATCAACTTTGAGCTAAACCAGCGTCAGAGGGCCTATATCTTTGTGGCCCGGGCCAATCGTGAGCCCAACCGGAGCAATTTTGTGGATGCAGACCCCAACGGTCCGCTCCCTGTCAAAGAGACCCTGATAGATTATGAGGCAGGCTATGCGCTGCAGGAGCGAAACTATAACCTGAATGCCAACTTTTATTACATGGACTATACCGATCAGCTGGTGCTTACCGGAGAGATCAATGACGTGGGAAGTGCGGTGATGACCAATGTGAGGGATAGCTACAGGGCCGGTATTGAACTGTCGGGACGCGTTCGGCTAACCTCCTGGTTCCGGTGGGACCTGAATGCCACTTTAAGTCGCAACAAGATTGTGAACTTCAGGGGGTACGTAGATAACTGGGATTACTGGTCAGATCCGGACAATGAACCCTACCAGGTGGAGGAAGAGCTGGGCAGCACCGATCTCTCATTTTCGCCCGCGCTTATTCTTAATAACCATCTTGATTTTCAGCCGGTTCAACACCTGCATTTGAATCTGATCTCAAGATTTGTGGGGAAGCAGTACATCGACAATACATCATCGGAGGAGCGCATCCTTGATCCATACTTCATCAACGATGTGAGGATATCCTACGCCTTTTATCCAACATTCATGGAGGAGATTTCGCTGCAATTGCAGGTTTCGAACCTGTTCAATGTGGAATATGAGACCAATGCATGGGTTTACAGATATTATTATGAAGGATCAGAAGGTATCTATGATGGGTTTTATCCGCAGGCTGGAACACATCTGATGGCAGGTATCCGCTTGAGATTCTGAAAATATGAGCATTATTCACCAAAGCTCATGAGGGTTAAGTTTGTTTTATTTCACCGTTGCCTCAATAACAATCTGACGTTCACCACTAATATCAATCCAGGCCCAGCTTTCAGTTCCGGACCGGAACAGTGAGGCTTTTACTTTTTTCCCGTTCCTGGTTACTTTAATTGATTCTGCACCGGCAGGGAAGGGGCCTAACCTGTAATCTCCCTGATCAACAGGCTTCTCAAATGTAAGCGTAACCTTCTGGTTCCCTTTGTCATAGTCGGAGGATAATTTCATTGACATCTTTTCCAGAACCGATTCTCCACCACTGATTACCCGAACCGGCCACTCATCGATCTTCATATTTTTCCAGTCCAGGGGCAGCCTTGGCATAATGGTCAGTTGACCGGAAGAAAAATCATCTATTCCTGCAATGAGATTAATGGTATGCACAACTTCTACAAGCTGGTATAGATTGCCCAGGTCCCCCCAACGACGCCATGTGGATCCATCGGCTGAAATAATGGACCCTTCCGGAACCCTGAAGGGATGTTGCAGGCCGGGAGCAAAACAGACTTTTGCCATCCATTCCACCATTTTTTGCACATCTTTCATCTCATCAAGCAACAAAGCACTTTGGGTAATATAGCCCTGGCCATATCCTATGCCGGCACTTGCGGCTCCTTCAGGTGCATTCTTTTCCAGCTGCATGTTGTATGTTCTTCTGGTCCTGCCAGCCCACTCCTGCGACAATTTATTTACCACGTCATATCCCCAATAATCCATACCGATGCAGAGCGGGGCCAGGGTGGAGTGTGTGTAGCCAAATGCTGCATTCTTTTCAGGGTCCCATACATCGCCCCACTGATCTGTCTCTTTAGGGTAGTAAGCCGTCATATTTTGATAGAGGCGGTCTGCTTCAGCGCTCCAGCGACCAGCTTTCTCACTGTTTTCAATACTTTCTGCCATTTCTGAATAGCTCTTTAAACCTAAGTGGCAGGCAAAATCGCAATACATGCTTAGCTTATTCAGACCCCCTTCGCTCTCGTTATGAAGAAGGCCTTGTTCCGAAAAAGAGAGTTCGGGATTATCCAGGCACCAGGGGATATACTCAGCAGCTTCATGAATCGCCTCCCACCTGTTTTCTATCCATGCCTGCTCTTTGCCCTGTTTGGACCAGGCGCGCCAGCGTGTCAGCATCAGCAGGCCATGGCCATCGTTTTCGGGATTGCCAAAATCACGGGTAGTATATTTTGTGGGCCAGCCATAACCTTTCAGCAGATCAAAATAGATGTGTGGCTGGTTGGCGATAACGGTTGCATGTCCCGGAACCGGTTTTCCGCCCAGCTGCAGGTCAGGATATGCTTGCGGGAAGTACATCAGCCATTTGTCAAAATAGTCAATGGACCGGTTCACCTCCTCCTCAAATCCCAGTTGTGTGAGTACGGTTAGCCCCCTTAACCTGGTATAGGAGGTGGTATAATAGGCCCCCAGGTCAGGTGTCCATCCTGCAAAACCATCAAAACGGTCCGCCTTATAGGCCGATTCGTGCACCATGCCATCCTCACCGATTCGTTCCAGAAGGTCGGTTGTATTCTCATAATAGATATTTGTCATCAGCCTGGCAACAGGAGTGCCTTCAAATTTTACTTTTGGCCCGGGGAAATCCCCGGGTGAAAGAGATTCAGCTGCACGGGCAATGGTTGTGTAGTTGATATCTGCCCCGGAAGTATAATACCTCTCTCTCAGTATATTGATCGCATCCACCCTGCTTTGTGGTAGCGGGTTATCTGAATGTATGGTATGGGATTTCATCCATTGCTTTGTTGATTCAGGGATTGCTTCCCCTTCTTCCGCTCTGTAAATCTGCAGGTTTCCGGTCTCTTTTACAGCCCCGAAAGTAATTCCATCCAATCGGAAATAGCCGATCTTCTTTGGATGATCATAAATGGCTGCACTTTCCAGTTTTTCATCCCTTAGATCAATTCTGATATAGTAATCATCGCCTCTGCTGTTATAGCCCTCCAGGGCATTGGCCACACAGAGTGCCTGATCAAGCTCTTTTTTCGCCTCCGGATCTGATTTAAACGGCTCGGAAGAGATCTTATAGTGATGGTTCCACCCCACATTGTACCCAAAAATCAGCGGAATGGTATCCTGTAAACCGGAAACGTAGGTCAGTGTTAATATTCCCGCACTGTCCCCGATAAAAAAATTTCGGTAGCTGTTTCCGCCGCCCCATGGCGGATGTGCCTTATCCAGCGAGTTAATAGCCCCGAATATATACATCTCACCTGCATGTATATCCAAGTCCTCAAACCGCTTCTCTATCCATAGGTTACCCATTGTGCTTCTGAGGTATACATCTACCTCTTCTCCATGTTTGGCAGGCACAATCTGGTCCTTCTCATCGTTGGGTTGCCATAAGGGCTGCTGTATAAAAGGGATCCCGTTTATTTTAACAACTTCAAAGACAGTTTTTTTATCATTTAATACCTCTTTTCGCAGAATCAGGTATTCATTATCTATTTTTTTGCCTTTATCAGCTTCTTGTCCCACAACAAATCGTATAGAGACATGAAATATGAACAGCAGCAGTAGTATAGATTTAATTGATCTCATTGTTTAGTATTTATTCGCAAGAGCTCATGAGGGCTAAAGCTGTTCCTGAAAGGTAAAATTATGCGCATAATTTTCATGTTCGTTCATATTTTTTGATTATTTTTCAGATCGTAACCTTGGAATTTTGAATCAACCTGATGGCCGGCCTGAAAATTAATATCTGTTTCTGGTATCTGGACCCGATGGTGGTGGATGATGTCTTGTTGATCCTCAAAGAAGGTAAATTTGATGTAGACTCCTACCACTGTAAGGATCGTGCTGCATTGAGAGATCTTTTAACCAATGATCCACCCGATCTGTTCATTTCTGATTTTGACCTTGCTGACAATCTCCGTAAGGTGATCGAAAAGGAGATGAGACCCTATTTTTCTGACATTCCGTTTATCTACCTGGTGGGTGAGAAGAATGAAAGAAAGGCGGAGGAGGCACTTAAGCTGGGGGTGTGGGATACTGTATTAAAAGGCCAGCTACATAAATTGGTTCCTTCCGTCTATTCATCTCAAAAGTATTCAAAGGTAATCAAACAGAGGAAGGACGCAGAGCGCGCCCTTAAAGAGTCGAGAGACAGGTACATGTCTATCTTTGAATCGGTCAATCAGGGCATCATCTTATTCGATTTTGAAACCCGGGAGGTGAGCAATTACAATCCCCGCTTCCTGGAGATGTTCGGGGTAAATGATGAGGATATGAAAGTACTGAATCTTCAGGATTATTCGCCCGAAGATGAGGGATATACCATTGATCGTGCCAGGGAGTATATTGCGGAGGCAGAGAAAGGAAAAACGGTTTCATTTGAGTGGCGGAATATTGATAAAAAAGGAAAGAGGTTCTGGACTTCAAACTCATTTTCCATTGTAAAGATTGATGACAGACCATACATATTGCTGGTCACCCAGGATGTTGATGAACAAAAGAAGATGGAGCAGTCATTGCTGCAATCTCAGGAACACTTCAGGGCACTGGCAGAGAATTCACCGGATGTGATCATGCGATTTGACCGGGACCTCAGGCATATTTATGTGAACCTGGCTGCGGAGATTGCAACAGGGATAAAGGTGGAAGACTTCTTAAACAAAAGTCATTTGGAGATGGGCGTTTTTCCTGAGGAGAAGGTGGTGATCTGGGAAGAAGCGCTTAAAACAGTTTTTTCTGGCGGGAAGCCTCATACCATCATTTTTGAACTGGAAGCAGATAATCAAAGCACTGTTTTTGAGTGGAGACTATACCCGGAAGCAGACAGTTCAAAGGCCATCGAATCTGTCGTTGCTGTGGCTAGGAACATCACAGATTCAAGAGATTCCCAGGATGCACTGACCCAAAGTGAAGAGCGGTTGAACCTGGCCCTTCATGCCACCAACATGGGCCTCTGGGACTGGAATCTGGTTACCAATGAGGTTTATTTCTCTTCCATATGGTTTTCAATGCTGGGGTACGGACCTGATGAGCTGCCACATGAATATGAAACCTGGACCAACCTTCAACATCCCGATGATGTTGAACATTCAGTCAAGGTTGTGCAGGACGCCATCAGGAATCGTGAAGATTCTTTTGAGATCGAATTCAGGCTCAGGACCAAACAGGGTAGCTATCTATGGATTTGTGGCAAAGGAAAAGCTGTTGAGCGGGATGAGGATGGAAATACGATCCGGCTTACAGGAATTCATGAGAATATTGATGAGAGGAAACGGGAGGAACTGGTGAAGCAGGTACTTTTCGATATTTCAAATGCAGTGAGTATCACCCAGAGTCTTGATGAACTATATGACAGGATCAGGGAATATCTTGGAAGAGTGCTGGATACCACCAACTGTTTTCTGGCACTCTATAATGAGGAGGCAGACACCCTGACCCTTCCATTTATGGAGGATGAGAAGGACTCCTTTACAGAGTTCCCGGCCAGAAAGACACTCACCAGTTATGTGATCAAGACAGGTGAGGCTCAGCTGGTGGATAAGAACCGGGAAAAGGAGTTGACCAAAAAGGGTGAGATTGAACCAGTGGGTGCGCCCTGTGAAAGCTGGTTGGGAGTGCCATTGAAACATGAAGATAAAACCATCGGAGTTTTTGCTGTTCAGTCCTACACCAAAGATGTGGTTTATACAAAGTCGGATGCCTCATTGCTGGAATTTGCCAGCGACCAGATTGCCATGGCCATTGACCGGCGAAGGCACCAGGACAACATCCGCATTTCACAGGAGAAGCAGCGAAGGGTTTTTGAATCCTCCCCCGATCCCATGATCGTAACGGATCCAAATGCTATGATCCTTGACTTTAACAGCGCTTTCCTGGAGGTGTTCAATGTGGATCCAAGCCTTGTTCACGGAGAAAAAGTATTCCGTTTTATCAATAGAATGCAATGGCGACAGGCCATTAAGGATTTTAATGAGACATGGAGTGCGGGTTACCTGAAGAACCTTGAGTACCAGATCGTCCGCCCTGACGGTGTAACCTTTGACGGGGAAGTTTCAAGTGGGGCCATCTATGATGGCAACGGCAAGCCCGAATCGATGGTGATTATTCTGAAGAATATCACAGAGAGAAAGGAAGCGGAACGGAAAATGCTGGAAGCCAAATATAAGGCTGAAGAATCGGATAAACTCAAAAC
>JBDLIX010000131.1:0-15437 GCA_039714655.1 Bacteroidota bacterium | reverse complement strand
GAACATATTAATTATCAAAGATAAGGTCTATCGTTCAAGCTAACGGTTCCGATTTTGTTTCTTTCTTCCCCGAACAAACATGCCCACAAGATAACGGGATACCTAAAAATGTAAAAATCAAAACCTTATACATCTTATTATCTACACGTTAAAAACTCGAGCGTTATAGGGTGACGAAAACAGGTGGTTCCAAAAAGATTGATTCCTATTTCTTGATTTGAGAACAATTCTTACATTTGCGTATATAAAGAAGAATTATTCTTATTTAGAAATGATTCACATGGAAGAGAAGATTGAAGAGTTAACGAATAAACTGGCTGTTAAAGGATTGAAAGTGACACCACAACGCGTGAGTATTTTGAACGCTGTCTATAACCTCAACAATCATCCCACTGCAGAAAATATAATTGCTGAAATCCGGCAGAAGCATCCCCATATTGCAACTGGAACGGTATATAAGGTTTTAGAGACGCTTGTGGAGAACGAGATCATTAAGAAGGTAAAAACAGAAAAGGATATCATGAGGTATGATGGAGTTTATGAGAGTCATCATCATTTGTACTGTTCGACCTGTGATCTCATTGAGGACTATAACGATGCTGAATTAGACCAATTATTACGAGATTATTTTAAAACAAAAGAGTTGGCCGGATTTAAAATCGAGGAATTTGTCCTCCAAATAAAGGGGAAGTTCGATAAATGCTAAATATTATTTTCCTGTTTATTATATTTGGGTGCTGAAAAACGGATATATACTACCATGAACACACAATATATAACTACCATACTGGCACTACTTATTGTTCTCGCAAGCTGCAAGTCACCCGATAACAAGTCAGGGAAATCAACTCAAAATCCTGTCACTTCTGTCCCGGCTGACAATGGTGATTTCTTTCAGCAGATATCACCGGAAATTGGGGTGGACTTTAAACACTCTATTGGAGACCACCACCTTGACAACCTGGTGGAATCGGTTGGAGGCGGTGCTGTGTTCCTGGATTATGATCAGGATGGTTACATAGACCTCTATGTGAGCAATGGTTCTTATCATGAAGAGTTGAGTGAAGGAGATCGTCCGGATGACAACCCGGTGAATCACCTCTACCGGAACCGGCAGGACGGCACCTTTGAGGATGTCACAGAGAAGGCAGGCGTAGGTCACTCAGGATATAGCATGGGGATGACCGTGGGTGATATGGACAATGACGGATATCCCGAAATCTACATCACCAATTATGGTCCAAACGTACTATACAGGAACAACGGTGACGGGACCTTTTCCGATATCAGTGAAAAAGCAGGGGTGGACGGAGACCAATGCAGTGTGGGTGCAGTCTGGTTTGACTATGACAATGATGGATGGCTGGACCTCTATGTGGGGAACTATATAGACTTTGATCCTGAGTACGGATATTTCTACGCCCCCGACGGATTCCCGGGCCCCATGGCATATGATGGTCAGCAGGACCGGCTTTATCACAATCTGGGTGATGGAACCTTTGAGGATATGACAGAGACCATAGGGATCACTAATCCTGACGGACGTGCCATGGGTGTGGGTTCAGCGGACTTCGATGAGGATGGCTACATGGATATTTTTGTAGCCAATGACCATATGTACAACAATGTTTATCATAACAATGAAGGCAAGGGATTCGAGGATCAGGCCATTAAGAGCGGCATGGCTTTCAACCAGGCAGGAGAGGCCACCATCAGCATGTCGGTGGACTTTGCCGATTACAACGGTGATGGCTTAATTGATGTATTTATGTCCGACGATACCTACTGTTCCCTTTACAGGAACGAAGGGAATGGGGTTTACACAGATATGTCCTATCCCTCAGGCATTGCCATGGCCAGTGGTCCACATGTGGGATGGTCCTCCTCCTTTATGGATTATGACAACGATGGGGATGTGGATATTTTCAAAGTGAACGGGGAACTGAAGCACCTGTATGGACAGGAGGATCAGCTGTTTGAGAATGTGAATGGCGAAAAATTCAGGGATGCCTCGGTGGAATTGGGTGACTACTTCCAGAAAGAGATGGTGGGTCGGGGCGCATGTTTTGGCGACTATGACAATGATGGCGACCTGGATGGGTATGTGGTGAACCTGGAAAATCACGGGGCATTTATTCGGAATAACAGAGGTAATGAAAATAACTGGATCACCATTCAGCTGGTAGGAACAGAAAGCAACCGCGATGGCATAGGTGCCAGGGTAAAAATATCCACAGGAATCAAAGAGCAGGTGGGGGTAAGAAGAAGCACCACAGGCTACCTGTCGCAGAATGATCCCCGGATGCACTTTGGAGTTGCTGATGCAGAACTGGTAGAGTTCATTGAGGTAACATGGCCCTCAGGAAAGGTGCAGAAAATGGAAAATATTGAGGCCAATCAGATCATAACCATCAAAGAACAATGAGAAGGCGAAGGAGCATGGGAAGAAGAGGAACATTCATTCTTAGGTTAACCATATTCTTTGGAGTTACTATTTTGCTTTGTCTCTCCTGCAACAATAATTCACTGGATGGATTCATTGTCGCAGTGGAGTTACCGGAAGGCAATGAAAATTCAATGGATGGAGCCGCATTAATTGCAGTTGATCCGATAAATCCTGAAAAAACCGCCAGGAGCCTCAGTGAAGATTTTCATTCAGCATGCCAACCTGTCCTCTCCAACAACGGCAGATACCTGATCTTTTCCGGTAAAAAGAGGCTGGAGGATTCCTGGCAGATATGGCGGATGGACCTTCAAAAAAAATCCACTAACAGGGTGACTGACCTATCCGAAGATTGTACCCATCCGGCCTTCCTCCCCGACGGAAAGATTGTCTTCAGCAGGTCAGGTTTGATCAAGGATGTGGATATTTCAACACTATTCAAATGCAACATGGATGGTTCGGAGCTGCAACAGCTTACCTTTCATCCACACATGGACCTGGCTTCCAGTGTACTGATGGACGGGCGCATCCTCTATACCAGCAGTCAGCGATATCCCCGTGAAAAAAACCCAGTGTATATGGTCATGCGTCCCGACGGGACCAAAAGCGAAATCTTCTACAGGGGAAATCAGGGAAATTCTCCTGTAAGCAGCGGGACGGAATCTGAAGAGGGCAGTGTCTATTTTATCGAACGTAACTACGAAAATCAAGGTGGCAGGCTGATGATGTTAAACCAGAACCGGCCATTGAATTCAAGTGTGGTTCTTTCAGAAGGATTGAAAGGAGAGTTTCGGTCTGTGATCCCATTAGGCAGCAGCTTGTGCCTGGTTTCATACCGTTCCTCTTCCAATCTGCCCTTTGCACTCCATGAATTTGATACAGAGGAACAAAAGATCCTTCAACAAGTTTTTGCTTCTGAAAGTGATGTGGTGGACCCTGTCATAATCCAGGCACGGAAACGACCCAGGATACTACCCAGTAATGTGAATCCGGAAAATCCAACGGGATTACTAATGTCACAGGATATCAACCACTCTTTGATCCCAGCAAACGGAGAGGTCACAAACGATACCGTGGCTGACCACATACATATTGTTGGATTAGAGGGAGTGATGAGCGAAGTTGAAGTAAAGGAAGATGGCTCCTTTTATTTGAAGATCGATGCTGACATACCCATTCGCATATTGTCCATAAATGAACAAGGTGAAACAATCCGGGGTCCGTCAGACTGGTTCTGGTTGCGTCCCAACGAAAGAAGGGGTTGTGTGGGATGCCATGCCGATCCGGAACTGGCACCCGATAATATTCAACCTCTTGCAGTCCGGCATCCCCCTACTATTGTCTCAGCAAAACAGAAATGAAACATTTAAAGAGCATCATCGTTTTCGGATCCATCGGGATCATCCTTGCTTTCGGCATTGTGCTTGGAGGGAAGAGAGCAAGGACCCATGTAAATTATATGACAGCTGTGGAGGACCATCCCATCACCTGTTGGTCGTGTCACCTCTATAAGCAGAAAGATAATTTCCTGGCCAAAATGATCAACGAAGAGTACATTTCACCCTACAACCTGACACTCTCTCAAGATGGAGAAAAGCTATACGTGGTGGGACAGGAATCAAATCAATTGCTGGTGGTGGATTCTCACGAAGGAGCAGTGGTTAATAAGATCGACGTGGGAAACAGGCCCCACACAGTAGCATTGAGCCGGGATGATAAAACTGCCTATGTGAGCAACCAGTGGTCAGATAATATTTTTGTGATCGACCTGGAAGACGCGCTTATTGCAGATACCCTTTCTGGTGGCAGTGGACCCGCAGACATAGTTATTAGTCCCAATGAAGAATTCCTTTACGTGGTTAACTCCTACTCTTCTGACATCTCCATCTTTGATCTTGACAATTATGAAGAAAAAAGAAGGCTAAAAGCCGGAAACAATCCGGTATCAGCCGCGTTTTCTCCGGATGGCGAAAATGTATATGTCTCCAGCAGGCGTACCATTCCTTTGCCCTACGGATCACAACCTGTCACAGAAATGACTGTTACAGATGCGGGGTCCCAGCGGGTAAGTGAACGTTTGATGTTTGAGAATGCCTATATCATGGAGAATGTGAAGGTCACTCCTTCGGGCGATCTGGCAGTCAGCACACTAATTAGGCCTAAGAATCTCATTCCTGCCATTCAGGTAGAAAAGGGGTGGATGATGACCCATGGAATCGGGATCATCGAAAGAAAAGAGAATGGAAGAACGGTCCAGTTGCTCCTGGATGAACCCAACTCCTACTATGCGGATCCATTTGATCTGGTTATCTCTCCCGATGGGAAAAGAGCCTATGTGTCGCATTCAGGGGTAAATCAAATCTCTGTAATCGACCTGGATGAAATAAGAAAACTGCTTGAAGAATCTACAGAAGAGCAGCTTCAAACCTATTCTAACCATTTGGGGATCAGCAGCAGGTATGTGATTGCCAGGATACCCACAGGGGCCAATCCCAAAGGGATGGTACTTTCCCCTGATGGTAACCTGCTTTATGTGGCTGAAAGACTGGAAGACAGGATTGCAGTCATCAATACCTCCAGCCTTGAAACTGAAAAGAGCATCTCCCTGGACGGACCCAGAAGAGTTACTGTGGCCCGGTTTGGACGACAAATGTTCAACAACGCAGGTCACACTTTTCAGAACCAGTACGCCTGCTACACCTGTCACCCCGATTCTCACGAAGATGGCCTGGTCTACAACATGGCAGGAAAAGATATGGGCCGGAATCTGGCCAATGTGCAAACATTGAGAGATATAGGGGATATACCTCCCTACAAGTGGAACGGCAAGAACCAGACCATCCATAAACAGGATGGCATGCGATTTTCCACCATACTTACAAGAACAGAGTCCTTTGACCATAAGGAACTGGATGCCCTGGTGGCCTATATTATAACAGGTATAAGAAACCCTCCGAACCTCCGGTTTAATCCTAATGGGGAGCTAACCGCTGCCCAACAGCGGGGAAAAGAGGTCTTTTACCGGGACATGGATAATTTCGGGAATGAGATCCCGGTGGAGAACCGGTGTTACACCTGTCACCCCCCACCCTACTTCACCAATATGGAGATGACCGATGTGGGTACCCTTGCTGACATGGATGATCCCATGCTATTTGATGTACCTCAGCTGAATAATGTCTATGAATCGGCACCATACCTGCACGATGGCCGTGCTGCCACACTGGAGGAACTGTGGACCAAGTTCAATGATGAGGACAAACACGGGGTGGGCAATGACATGTTGAAGGATCAACTGAACGACCTGGTGGAGTATCTGAAATCCATCAGGGATGCCCGCCATTATGTGGACGAAACAGAGATTTATAACGCTTCAATTACGCGCAAAAAGAACAAACAATGAAAAAGACAATACTCCTTTCACTCTTGTGGATTTTATTCCCATTCATGATCCTTGCATCTGAACCTGAGAAGAAAGATAGCACCATGCCTGAATATGGGAACTGGAAAACTTATACCACCAAAAATGGACTCCCTGCCAATAAGGTCTATTGTGTTCGTGTGGATGGTGACAGAGTATGGGTGGGAACCAGCCATGGCCTGGCACTTTATGAAAACGGAGAGTGGCGCACCTTTACCGTGGAAGACGGATTGGCACACCCGGGTGTCCTCTCCATTGATGTGAGCGAACTTACCGGAGATGTCTGGATCGGGACCCTGGGGGGTCTCAACCGCTATTCTGCTGGTAAGTTTGAGACATTTACCCAATTTAACAGCGGGCTTGCCAATGATGTGATCTATTCGGTGATATGTGACGGGAAAGATGTTTGGGCCGCCACTGGTGGCGGAGCCGGTCATTATGATACCTACAAAGAGGAGTGGGAGATCTTTACCGAACGCAATGCACCCATGCATGAACCCTGGACCTATGGTGTATGTGCCGGAGATAATAAGGTATTTATTGCTGCCTGGGGCGGAGGGGTCATCGAATACCAAAATGAAACCGGGCAGTTCAGAGATTATGTAGATCCTGATGGAGAGATGGAAATTGACCTGTTTCCAGATGACGGTGTAGTTCACGACATCACAACCGGTGTCTCCCATGCCAACGGCATCCTCTGGGTAGCCACCTACTTCGGTATGAGCCGGTATGACGGCACACAATGGAAGGGCTATTTTGACCACGACAGCGGACTGGCCAGTAATTTCATCAACTTCCTCAAGGCCAATGGTGATGTGGTATGGCTCTGTACCGATGAAGGTTTAAGCAGTTTTAACAGCAAAGAGTGGATAACCTACAAAAAAACAGATCAGGGTGGCAGCCGCATCTATTATAGTGAAGGAGACACCTCCAGCAAATCAGCGACAACAGGAATTGCACACAATTTTGTGATTGGGGTCGATTTCCAGGATGATGATATATGGGTAGCCACCTCCTATGGCCTTAGTCACGGTACACGAATTAATTAGGATCACAACATAAAGGAAAATAGCCATGAAAAAACTGAAGATCATCAGACCGGCCCTCATGTTCTTATGTACTGGTATACTGATGTTCCCGCTGCTGTCAGAATTGGCAGCCCAGGATAAGGATGATAATTATGGAAAAACACCCACTGAGATGCTTCCTTACGGTCGCTATCAGGATGCATATGTTTATCACTTTCATGAACCTCAGCCCTTTACAGGAGCCGGTCGGGAAAAATTACCCCCAACTGATCTTACTGAAGTTCGAATCGGCCTTCTTGCTCCCCTTGAAGGAAATGTATTGGCCCCCCAGGGGAATCAAATGCTGCAGGGTGCCACCCTGGCCATGGAAGAGGCCAATGACCGCGGAGGTTATAAGGGCCTTCCGTTTGTGATCCTGCCCCACAATGATGTGGGACTCTGGGGTGCTGCAGCCAACGAAATAGTAAAAATGGGTGATGAAGGAGTATGGTCAATCCTGGGCACCATTGATGATATCAACTCGCATGTGGCCATCAGGGTTGCCTTAAAGCTGGAAATCCCAGTAGTGAATCCCAGTGACCCCGATCCCACTTTTACCGAAACCGGTATACCCTGGGTGATCCGGTGTATATCTGATGACAGGCAGAGCAGCTATGCCCTGGTGGATTACATCCATAAACAGAAAGGGTATAAAAGGGTTGCCGTATTGCGGGCCGATAACCGCTATGGGCGCGTTGGTGTGATGGAGTTCAGAGATGCAGCGCTGCGGCTCGGGCATCCCCTGGTACTTGAAGTACGGTTTGCTGATGGTGAAACCAGTTTTGATACACAGCTGGAACGCATCCGGAACTCCAATCCCGATGTTGTTCTTCTTTGGGGAAATGCCCTCGAAATGGGACTGATCCTAAACCAGATGCGGGAAATGGGAATGAACTACCCTGTGTTCGCTTCCGACCGTGCCGTCTCCCCTGTTTTCCTCGAAACCGCAGGAGAAAATGCAGAAGGTGTTGTAGCCACCTGCCAGTACAATCCCGATGCTGATATCCCGGAACTGAAAGCATTTCAAAAAAATTACAAGGAACGGTTCGGACAGGAACCGGATGTTTTTGCAGCCCATGCCTATGATGGCATGAACATTACCATGGATGCCATTCAACGGGTTGGTTT
Source organism: Bacteroidota bacterium (assembly GCA_039714655.1). GTDB lineage: Bacteria > Bacteroidota > Bacteroidia > Bacteroidales. Next base: position 7,378 of record JBDLIX010000131.1, on the reverse strand, counting down.
GAACAGGGCGCTCATCAGAGATGTCCTCACCGATCTGAAAACCTACCAGGGATACCAGGGCATTACAGGCGAAATTACATTTGATGCTTCATGGAATGACATTGGTCCCGTCTGGATGGCAGAGGTCAGCGATGGAACATTTTCATTTTCTCAGGCGACCTGGAATTGGAAATAAGTTAGACACTACTCCATATATGTTCTTAAATAGGACATTGACAACGTAAAACTAATTTAACTAAATTTGAATTCATTATTGTCTAAGAGCAGAATGCCTTGATACTAAAAGAGATGGAAACAAGACAAGTAACCCTGAACACAAATCATCAAACCGGACCCAAGCTCGTCAGCCGGGACTCAAAACCAGAAGGAACTGTTGTTGAAGTGGAAGGAATTCCAATTGGTGGAAAGAAGATCGTCGTGATGGCCGGACCCTGTGCTGTGGAGACACAGACGCAACTTACCGAGACTGCTAAAAGCGTCAGCACAGGTGGCGCAGTGATCTTAAGAGGAGGTGCTTTCAAGCCACGAACCTCCCCGTACAGTTTCCAGGGCCTGGGAGACGAAGGGCTGAAAATGCTTAAGAATGCAAAAGCGGAGACTGGGTTGCCGGTGGTTTCCGAGGTAATGGATACCAGGCAGGTGGAAAATGTAGCCAAATATGCGGATATATTACAGATTGGCTCCAGGAACATGCAAAATTTCCCATTGCTGAAAGAGGCCGGAGAGTGTAGAATACCGGTCCTGTTAAAGCGGGGAATGATGGCTACCATTGACGAATACCTCTATGCAGCTGAATATATACTCTCCCGGGGAAATTCCTCGGTGATCCTGTGCGAAAGGGGCATACGGACCTTCGAATCATCCAGCAGGTTTACCCTGGACCTCAACTCCATTCCTCTGCTCAAACAACGAACCCATCTTCCCGTAATCGTGGATCCAAGTCATGGGAGCGGACAACGATCAATCGTTCCATCCATGGCCAAAGCGGCAATTGCCGCAGGTGCAGATGGTCTTTTGGTAGAAGTGCATTACCGTCCCGAAGAGGCACTTTGTGATGGTTCTCAAGCCATGTATCCGGAAGATTTCGGCATGCTAATGGCAGATCTGCGAAAAGTGGCTGAGGCTGTTGGAAGAAGTATCTACAGCCGAAAACAGGTTTAAAAGTTGGTCCTGGTATTCCAATACTTTGTCTCACTGATTCTGGTGATAGCCCTCTCCGGATCACCCTCATTAATTGCCCAGGAAACATCTGTAAAAATTGGTCTGCTGATCCCCGGCCGGTCATCCAAAGAGATCATTCATGCCGCTGAACTGGCCATCAACCAGGCAAACTTAAGAGAAGGATACAGGGATCAACCCTTTGAACTGGTTATTCGAACTACGGAAGGACCCTGGGGAGCCGGATCCAAACAGTCGGTCGCTCTGGTGTATGAAGAGAGTGTCCGGGCCATACTAGGCTCACTGGACGGCCGGAATGCCCACCTGGCAGAACAGGTGGCAGTCAAATCTCATATCACCTATCTTGAGACCAGGGCCACAGAATCCACACTATCTCAGGCTTACGTACCCTGGTTCTTCAGATGTGTTCCCAGCGATGATCAGCAGTCCATTGCAATCCTTGAACTCCTCAGGCAAAAGGAGCAAGGTACCATTGCCATCCTCGCAACGGAAGAAAACGATTCTCGACAGGCGGCCAGAAGTTTCATCCGGGTTGCAGCCCGGAAAGAAAACAGTAGTCAGGCACCTTTAATAATCAATCCAGACGAGTCTGATATCCAGCAACTCATCCACAAGGTGGGTAAGAGAAATATCCGCCACCTGATTGTCACAGTTCATTCCCAGGTAACCCTGGAGATTATCGAACGCATCAGGGAGAGAATGCCGGAAGTAATGATGTACGGGACACACTCCTTCACCTCTGGCATTGATTTACAAACTCCTTCCTGGGACACCTATGAAGGAATGACATTGATATCTGCAGAGATACTCCGCACACCAGAGGGAAAACAATTTCAGGATTTTTTTCAAAGTAAGTATGGGTATAAGCCTGGATTATCGGCCTTCCATGCCTATGATGGGACAAAACTCATCATTCAGGCCATTCGGCATGCAGGATCAGACAGGGAGGCCATAAAAGTTTACATTTCAGAAACCCGGTTTACTGGGTGGGCTACCGGCACCATCTCCTTTGATGAGCTGGGCAACAGAACCGGTGCAACCCTTTTCACGCATATTGATTCTCCATAGCCGTAACGAAAAGTTGCCGACTTTGAAGGGCGTTTCTATTCGATGGATAACCGATACCTCTGATCCGATATGATTCAATTTGATACGATAGCAATTCGATAAAATATCCTAAAAGAATTAGCTTTGTCATAAACGAACTACAAGATGAACCTCCTCAATCCCCACAGATCCCTCCAAACCATAGCGATTCTTGCAATATGTCTGATCTCGCTTCAATCCTGCAAGAAAGAAGCAGAAAACAACCTCCCCAACATTATCTATATTCTGGCTGATGACCTTGGTTATGGAGATGTATCTGCTTTCAATCCTAATGCTGCCTGGAATACCAAACATATTGATCGGATTGCAGCAGAGGGGATGAGGTTTACCGATGCTCATACCGGTTCGGCCGTTTGCACACCTACCCGTTATGGTGTTCTAACAGGCAGGTATGCATGGCGCTCCCGGTTAAAGGAGGGTGTGTTGTGGAGTTGGGATGAGCCGCTGATAGAGTCCTCAGAGATGACTGTAGGTAAACTGTTAAAGAATCAAGGATATTCCACGGCCTGCATAGGGAAATGGCACCTGGGCCTGGGATGGCAATATCACCAGGAAAATCCCGACAGTGCAGACTTTGCCAGGCCCGTAACCGGTGGACCTAATGCGGTGGGCTTCGATTACTTTTTCGGTATAACAGCTTCCCTGGATATTCCTCCCTATGTATATTTCGAGAATGATCTTCCCACCGTTGTACCAGTTGAATACACAGAGAGTAAATCTGAAATGGGCTGGTGGCGAAAAGGACTCACCGGGAATGATTTTGAGCATGAACAGGTACTTCCGGTATTGACCGAGAAAGCGGTAACGTTCATTCAAGAACATGTGGGTAGCGATGATGAAAAACCATTTTTCCTCTACTTCCCCCTGCCCTCTCCCCATACCCCCATACTTCCCACCGATGAGTTTAAAGGCAAAAGTAAAACCAATCCATATGGAGATTTTATGCTTCAGGTGGACTGGACCGTAGGAGAGATCCTGAAAACCCTTGACAAACTGGGTATTGAAGATGAAACATTGGTGATATTTACCAGTGACAATGGTTGTTCCCCCCAGGCTGATTTTGAAGAATTGGCAAGGTTTGGTCATGATCCCAGTTATACCTTCCGGGGTGCCAAAGCAGATATTTATGAGGGTGGTCACCATGTTCCCTTTGTGGTCAGATGGCCAGGGAAAGTAGCTCCTGGAAGCAGAAGCAACCAGGTAATATGTCTTACCGATCTATTAGCTACTGCAGCAGCCATCACAGGTGACGAATTAGATCCGGCAGCGGGAGTGGACAGCTACAACCTCTTGCCGGCCCTGTTTCAGGAAACGGAAACCCAGATCCGTGAAGCCACCATTCATCACTCCATCAATGGATCTTTTGCCATCAGGAAAGGTCAATGGAAACTGATCATGTGTCCCGGATCCGGTGGTTGGAGCGATCCTAAACCCGGATCGCCTGCAGAAGCAGAATTACTACCATTCCAGCTTTATAATCTGGAATCTGATATTGAGGAGACCCAAAACCTGTACAAAGAGTATCCTGATGTGGCAAATGAACTACAACAGCTTCTTGAAAATTGCATTCTTAATGGACGAAGCACTTCAGGTACTAACCAAAGTAACAGTCCGGAAGATCCCTGGCCCGGTTTGGAATGGTTGACTGAGTAAAAAGCAGTCTCCCCGAGTCGCCAATATCGAAATGTGTTTTCTGGGAGTACAGGTTTAGTCCAGATGAAATACCTCCTCCATTCCTGACCACCATTCTCCCTCTTCGCGATTGTCAAGCGGTGCCTGACAAGGCTTGCAGACCGCCCACCATCTTTGGGTGACCGGGTCTGCAGCCATCTTTTCCATATCGATATCAAAACCGGTCCCGGTATATTCGAAATAGCTGAACAGGGTTTCATCTCTCAGGTAGATCGAATAGTTCCGGATGTTGCACTCACTTATTACTTTTAAAACCTCGGGCCATACTGCTGCATGAAGTTCTTTGTATTCCTCAACTTTTTCCGGTTTCAGTCTGATGACCATTCCGTAACGTTTCATAATTATTCAGTTTTATATAAATCTATATCTCTTCGTCGAAATCTCCCAACTGAAGCGGGTATTTCCCGTACTCTCTTACCAGGTTAACAATGTAATCATAGCTATGGCCCGATACATCACTGGAAACCGAATGGTCACTCTGAAAAATGAATCCCCCCCCTTTTCCTGCATTCAACTTCCTTAAAACCTCCTTCTTGATCAGCTCTTTGTCGCCGGTCTCCCACACCTGGATATCGCTGTTTCCGCAATAGCCTATCCGATTCCCGAACCTGCGCTTTAGTTCCACCGCATCCATATTGGCTTTCACTTCCAGAGGGTTGTAAGAGTCAACGCCTATTTGGATAAAATCCTCAAAGATCAATTGCACATTCCCGCAACCGTGATAGATAACCGGCAGTCCGTACTTATGGCACTCATCGACCATCGCCTTCACCCAGGGCTTAAAGTAGCTGCGCCAGTATTCAGGATCGAAAAACAGGGTTTTCTGATAGGCCACATCACCCCATATGACCATACCATCCAGCAGTCCGCCGGCAGCTTCTATCTGGGCCTTTACCATCTCAAGATAAAACCGGCCAATCCTGTTGATACTTTCTCCCATCCGCTCCGGGTACATTCCCATCCAGAGAAAAGCGCTCTCCTGCCCCACCAAACGGGCTAAACATTCCGAACTTTCTATGATACTGCCGAACACTGGAAAGTCCTTGTGCAGGTTTAGAACCGTTTCCACCCATGGGGGTGAGTTGCGCTCAAAACCGTCACCCACACCCGCGATCTGGTTATCTCCGGCTTCAAAATAGCGCCTTCTGTCATAGGGATCGTCAAATTCAAACGCTTCCAGTTTTTCAATGGTGTCTATATCCCACGCCATGAATTCGGGCATGGGAAAATCAAACTTCTTTCGCATGGTGGTCAGAAAACCGGTTTTGACAACCACTTCGGTTTCATCCTCCCGGATGGTCTCAAAGGGCTGAATCCTGGGATCCATGTTGGGAACCGTGGTAATCCAGTCAAGGTCATAATAGTAATAGGGATTTGAATCCTCCGGAAGCAGTAACTCTTCCCGCCACCGTTTTAGAAAGCCACCCCAGAAAAAATCGCTGATGGGGACCCGGTCAGCCTCCTCGTGGTTCAAGGTCTTGTTCAGTCTTACCAGTTTCTTTAGTGTGTTTTCTTTGCGTTCTGGATTCCTGTCAAATTTCCCTGTAGTATTAAACATTTTTGTAAGTTTCAGTTATTGAAATCATTCGCGGTAGCCTGAGCATCATTTTTTATTGTATCGAATCCTTTTCTTGTCATGATTGAAATGATCCATTAATTGGTTTTACTTCTTTAATTACCACACTCAGGATAAGCCAGTTTATAAGGTATACAGAGGAGGCAACCAGGAAGATCAGAAAATAGCTCCCGGTCGATTCAAGCAATAGTCCCACGAAGGACGCGGAGAGGGCACCCCCGATTGCACCGGTAAAACCTGCCAGTCCCGTCATAGAAGCAACAGCGTTTTTTGGGTACATATCAGAGACCAGGGTGAATATATTGGATGCCCACCCCTGGTGTCCTGCTGCTGCAACAGCGATCAGCCCGATGGCCACCCAGAGGCTATCTACCTGGGAGACCAGCATAACAGGTAATATCACCAGAGCACATATCAGGATGGTTGCTTTCCGGGCAAAGCCAACACTCCGTCCCTTCTTAATAAATCTTGATGATATCCAGCCTCCGGCAATACCTCCGGCACTGGACAGAGCATAAATAATAATTAGCGGTAAAACCACTTCCTTGATATCGACCCCATGGGATTTATTTAAATAATCCGGAATCCAGAAGAGGAAAAACCACCATACCCAGTCGGATATAAACCGGGTGGAACAAATTGCTACGGTCTCTTTGTACCTGAACAGCTCCCTCCATTTCATGGCCCTGACGGACAGGTTGTCATCCCCGTCCTGTGTGATGTAATTGTATTCCGCTTTTGTAACTTTAGGATGGTTCTCCGGGGAGTGGTAAAAAGCAAGCCAGAAAACAACCCAGATAAATCCCAGGGCGCCTGTGATGATAAAGGCCCATCGCCAGCCCAGGGCAATAGTAATGGCCGATACAATTATCGGTGCTGCTATTGCCCCAATTGCTGAACCGGAATTAAACAATCCAGTGGCAAAAGCCCTCTCTTTCTTAGGAAACCATTCTGCCACACTTTTTACTGCTGCAGGGAAGTTGGCCGATTCGCCAGCACCAAGCACAAAACGGGCTGCTGCAAAGCTCATCACCCCTCTTGCTGCGGCATGAGCCATCCCGGCGACACTCCAGACCACAATGGCCCACAGGTAACCTATGCGTACTCCATACTTATCCAGGAAACGCCCCGTGGTCAGCAATCCTATTCCGTAAGCAACTTGAAATGCGGTAACGATATAGCCGTAATCGGCTTCGCTCCAGCCCAGGTCCTCAGCGATAAATGGTTTAAGTATACCAATGACCTGACGGTCGATATAATTGATCGTCGTGGCAAAAAACAGTAGTCCAAGTATTCTCCATCTGTATTTACCGGTTGTCATATTCTTTACCTGGTCCATTTGCTGATCTGTTTTAACATACGCTGTTCGGGTTCCTCGCCGGAATAGGGGATGCACAGCAAGATCCCTTCCGGTTTCATATCTGACATAAAACCTGTAAGCTCATCCGGTTGTAGTATAACCACAACCGACTTACCCGCAGACTGTATTTTCCTGATCAGGGGTTTCCACTGTTCAACAGGCTTGTTATCACCTTCACCCTGGACCCATTGGATGGCATCAATTTCGCTAATTGCAAGAATGGGATCAATGTGCCTGACAAGACCAGGGCCATCAAGATGAAACACATTGTAATCCATTTTTTTCACCTCTTCCTGTAATAGCTGAAGGTTAAATTCTATAAAGTGCTCTTCAGAAATAAGGGAGGCAAAATCACATGAGGGTACATGGGATTTCCCTGATGTGGGTATTCCCAACCAATTTAAGCTGGGTTGATTGTTTTTCTCCAGTATATGATGGAAGTGATCGAAAATGGATTGAAAATC
>JBDLIX010000130.1:0-15479 GCA_039714655.1 Bacteroidota bacterium | reverse complement strand
CAGCGAAATAAACTCAATCTTCAAACACCAGGCTGTAGGGTTTTTCGATGGCCTCTTCCAGCTGATGAAGGCTGATGTTCCTGCTGACGCGGAGATGTTCTTTTCCTTCAAAGAAAAGCAGGATGGTTGGTATGGTGAAAACGCGGTGTTGACCCGATATGACAGGACTCTTGTCAATATCCACATAGAAGGATTGCATTTGGGGAAAACGGTCATGAAGCAGTTGGGATACCTTTGGCTTCAGGACCTTGCAAACGGAACAACTATCTGTTGAAAAGTAGATCAGGACTCCTTTTTCATTCTCTATCTTTTGTGCCAGCAACTGCAGGTCATAAATCCCTTCCATCATTTTCAGAATTAGTATTCTCCATCGTTAAGCATGACCAGCATGCATCCATTCACAGGTTCGATGCCTTCGTTCTTCAGGAGGCCCATAAATTCGGGATTAACGGTGCCGGGATTGAAGATCACCCGCTCCGGTTTCAGAGAAATGATATAATCGTAATACTCTTCCTGCCTGGAGGAGCCGATGTAAATGGATACTGTATGTACAGCATCGATGAGGGGATGCCCCACCAGGATCTCCTCTTCCACGATCTCACCTTTTCTGAAACCCACGGCCACCACGTCATAGTCATGGCGCAACAGGCTCTTCACTGCTTTGTGTGAAAACCTCACAGGATTGGAGCTGGCTCCCAGAACAACTGTTTTTTTATTTGCCAATGATATATTGTTATTTGACTAACACACAAATATAGCCATATTCTCTTTGTGGACAATGAGTGTGGACAATATGATAGCTCTATCTTAAATTCATATACTATCCACTGAGGTGGATGAGGGGGTTGGATGGATCAGGACCACCGCATGGGCCGAGACTCCCTCTTCCCGACCGGTAAAACCAAGTTTTTCTTCTGTGGTGGCTTTCACAGAGATCAGCGCAACATCCAGCTTGAGGGCTGTGGCAATTTGATGGCGCATCTCCGGAATAAAGGGTTTTATCTTTGGGGTTTCAAGGCATACGGTGGAATCGATGTTGCTTATCTCAAATCCCCTGGATCTCAACAGCTCAATGGTTCGCTGAAGGAGGATGGTGCTGGCAATCCCTTTATAAGCCGGATCCGTATCGGGGAAATGCTCACCAATGTCGCCCAGTGCAGCAGCACCCAGCAGGGCATCGCAGATGGCATGGATAAGAACATCCGCATCGGAGTGTCCCGCTGATCCTTTTTCATGGGGAATCTCAACACCGCCAAGCCAGAAGGGGATACCCTCTTTCAGCTGATGTACATCATAACCGAAACCAATCCGGAAACTCATGGGGAGTCTATAGGTTCAAATCAGCAAAGTCAAATCCCAGAGTGAATCTGAGGGTATTGGCCAGCGGACTGTTCTGGCCATTGGTGGGTACCAGGTAGGAGAAGTCAAGTGAGAAGACATTCAACTGCAAGCCTACACCCACGGTAAAGTATTTTCTGTTGCCTTTGGTCGAGTGCTCGTGAAAATAACCGGTCCGGATGGCAAACTGGTTCCTGTACCAGTATTCGGCACCCATGCTGTAGGCAATCTCGTTGAACTCTTCTCCAATGACACTGTAGGTACCATCGGGACGTTCCACACCGGGGGCATCATAAAAAGACTGGAACATTCCCAGTACCACTGATCCGGGAGCCTCTTTCCCGCGTATAACTACCTGTTCATTGGTCGCTGTGTCGGTCTCCCATACTGCAGGTGTGGGTACCAGCAGTTTATTCAGGTCTGCATGGAAAGAGACCGTATTATAGTCGTCGATGTTATAACTGAACCTGCCGCCTAATCTCAGGTTGGTGGGGATGGGCGTCTTATCGGCATCCACTGTATAAGATACAGGGGTACCCATGTTGGTCATGCTCACACCGGCAGCCCATTGCCCATCGCTGGAACCAACATCAATATCGTTCTGGTAATAGAATCCCAGGTCAGCTGCGAAGGAGATTGCTGCCCTTGTATCCTGTCCGTCATGGGTTTGCTGACCACTGGTGAGGTCGGAGCGAACAAAACGAAAAGCGATCCCTCCGGAAAAATTATCGGTAAAGAGCCTTGAGTAACCTGCATCAAACGCAAATTCGTTGGGATTATACTGACCGGTGACTGTACCGGTAATGTCGGTAAATATGATGTTACCCAGCGAGAAATAGCGCAATGAAGAGCTAATCACCTGCTGATCGTCTACCCTGTAAAAACCGGTAAGGTATGCCAGGTTAATATCGGGGATCAGGTTTCTGAGCCAGGGAGTATAAGAGATGGCAAATCCACCTTTGCTGTCAATAAAAGCATATTTACCCACATTCCAGTGCTGTGAATTTACATCGGGTGTGGTGGCGACTCCCACATCACCCATGGCACCTGATCTGGAATCGGGAGCGATGGTAAGGAACGGTAAAGCAGTCTGTATGGTATTCAGGTCACCCCCTCCAAGTTCACCCGAGGAGATCTGTCCCGACAGATTTATGGCAGTAATAAGCAATGATCCAGTCATCAACACGATCAATCCTGATCTCAATCCTTTTGACATTTGTTTGGTTTTGGTCTGCAAATATACGATATAAATATAACATATGAACGGCAAAAAGCTGTCATATCAAAGTACAGTCTTAGTACGTAAATCGGTCTGTTTTAGTATACACCGGCACTGGTTTTTCAGGAAAATTACCTGGTGATGATCAATTTCCCACTCTCGGTAGCCACCTCCCCCTCTTCTGTGGATAGGGTAGCGCTGTATACATATACGCCGCCCCCAAGCCGTTGACCCCCGGCAGAGGTGCCGTCCCACATGACTGGTTCAAGTCTGTAGCCGCCAGAGTATATGGGTCTGTCGATGATTCTCACCATTTCGCCTGACAGGTTATAGATGGTGAGCACCAGCCTTAAATTCCGGTCCGGACGGTTGTGTTCGATGTTAAACCATGTAGTTTCGAAAAATGGGTTTGGATAGTTATAGAGCGCTTCCAACAGCATCTCTTCGGACTCCATCACCACAAACTCAAGGCTTGACTCTGCCGAGTTGTTGTGGATATCCCAGATCTTTACGGTGATCTGGTGGCGTCCCAGTTCAAGGTTGCTGTATGGATAACGAATTACCCCGGAATTGTAGCTGTTGGTATTGGCCTGGTAGAATTCATTCAGAAGTATGGCATTAATCCGGTCCTCATCGAGGGTGGCGGTGAGGTCATGCCCAATGCCATTTCCAGTGGTATTAATGCCGAAATTATCGTTCACATATACCAGCAACGTGGGATTGGCATCGGTAATGCCGCCCTGGATAAACAGAGAATCATTGATAAACAGATCGATCTCCGGCGGTACCGCATCGGATGCATTCTCGGATCCGATCCCCCCCACCTGAAATGCATCACACATACCATGAGCATCAACAAGGGTGTCATTGCTGTAGTAACTGATCTTCCCGGTCCCAAACGCATAATTGATATCCTTGGGAACGTAAAATCCGAAATTGAATAATCCATCAGTTACTGTAGCTTTTCCGCTGTAAAGGATGTTATTGCGGGTCTTAAAACGCCAAACAGGATCATTATCATTGGAGAGGGTTTCCACCCGCTTCTCCTTGTCAAATACCAGGGGGTAAACCGTGCCATTAAAACCGTTCATAAAAGCTCCATTCTGGCTCTCCAGGTGTCCCGATACAGTGACCCATTGAAAAGCGGAAAGGGTATCCTGTAACACGGTGACATCCTGACCATTGATGGAGTCGGTCACCACTTTGTGCTGGGGATAGGCCAACCGCATTGAGGGATCGCCCAGCAATGTGAAGTTGCGTTTGTTGATGCCCGGTCCCGTATTGTTCTTGCTGTAAACGATGATATCTCCCAAACGGTAATTCCGCTGATTCTCATCTTTCTCAAACACCACCTCATAAAACTTCTCATTCAGCACATGGTTCGGACCTGAATAGACCAGCCGTGTGGTGGTGAAAAGTCCGATCCCTCCGCCTTCAGTATTAAGAAGAACTTCCTCTCCCGCAGAGGTGGCTTCCTGGTCCTCCTTGTGGTCGTATTCGTCATACCTGCTGAACTCACAGGTGGCGGTCATGAACAGCGGCAACATGTTTCGGTTGCTCCAGGAGTTGATATCATTGGTGGTGAGAATCTTCTCATGTGCCAAACCGCCTGGTCCGCCATGTCCCGTATAATTTATGATCAGTGCACCCCGGTTCATCTGATCGTTGATGGCCCTGGTTACAGCGGGGTAGCGGGGACCTGTGGCCAGGTCTTCCTGGGGGTAGGCATCCAGATATATTTTGTTAATGTTATAAGCAGGGTAGTTCCCGTTTACATAAGTGGCCAGCTCTTCGGCCTGTCGCATGTGGATGTTGGAATCCTCATCATCCCCGATGAAACAGATCTGATTGCGCCATTCACCCTGTTTGTCAAGGTCACTGTAAGAGATGATCTTATCCACCAGGTCGCTGGCCTCCTGGACAGTAGAAACAGGCAGTCGTCCGATCCCAATATCCAGCATTCCATTGTACATCGATTCATTGGTGTCCAACAATCCAAAAAAGTCATCAGAAACATAGGAGCGGGTGGGGGATAGTGAGTTGTTTGACTGATAAGTGAGCAACAGGTTGGGATTGTTCTCCGTTTTGTTGCGGTTGTCATAAGATCCGTCGCCCAGCAAGAGCAGGTAGCGGCAATAATCTTCAGATCCACCCGACCGGTCATAAAACATTTTCATGAAATTTCGGATGGCTGTTACATCAGGGGTTCCTGAAGAGAATTCATTGAATATCTGCTGCTGAAGCACAACGGCCACTTGCAGTCCGTCGTTGCTCTCTCTGTGATCGGCCAGCTTCTGTGCCTGTTCCAGGAAGATCTCAGGGGTTAGAATGATCATATCGGGGTGCTGCAGTCCATGAAGGTTCTGATTCTCCATGGCTCCCACATCCTCTCCGGAATAGTCAGGAGAAGGAAAACTGCCATTCACATCGAAGGCAATAAACTCCCGGTGGTTATCGGTTTCCAATTTAAACTGCGCCCTGGAGCCCGAAAGAGTATATGGGATATTCCCGGGAAGTCCGGGATCGGTGATTTCCCAGATGAGTGTATTGTTGTTGCTGTTTTCCAGCCTGAATTCGGTGATATTGCCCGGGGCAACACTCCTTGATTCTCTGAAGGCCAGTTCAGAGCCGGTCAGGCTCAACCTGCTTCTGCCATTGATGGAGATGGAATTCAGCCACCCTTCTGAATTGGAATCGGGAGCATCGTAAACCAGGGTGACGGTAACATTATCCTGCTGGGGCTGGTAACTGAACACCTCTCCCGTTTCATAGGCGTAGGTGGCAGTGTATGTGCTCAGGTCGGTCCCATTGTTCTGAATGGACCCCAGGTAGTCGCTATTGGAATAGACTTTGAAAGAGGAGCTGACATTGGAGCGTGCGGCTGCAACAACCCTGATGTTTACCGGTTCTCCTGATACCCTTCCCTCAATCTTAAAGGGATAATTCCCCTCCAGTGTTACTTTGAAGTTATCGCCATACCACTCCTTCCCCGATTGGATCAGGTTGTAAGTCTCCTCTTCGAAATAATCCAGGTAATCGTATTGCGATACGGTATGGGTAGGTACTCCGGGATTTGTTTCCACATTGTCGGGCAGATGCACCGTTCCCATATCATCGGTAAGAAAGTAGTACCCCTTTATGGAGAACCTGTGCAGCTGGTGGATGAACATGAACTCCTCCTGATCGTATTTCCAGTTTACCGGTCCCTCTGCATAGAAAAGAATATGGTCGCCCGGTCCGAAGATCCCGTCACCTCCTTTGTGCATATAAATGGGGAGCGATCGGGAATCATCCACATGACCCAGGGAAAAACTTTCAGGAAGGGGCCTGGCCCCTGATCCATAGATGCGTACACTGGCCGGGTTCTGCAATCCGATCTCTACAAGCTGCTCATAGGTGAGCTTATGCATGCCACTCTTCTCCACTGACACCTTGAACCAGTCACCCGAGGCCAGCACCGATTGGTCGGCCCAGTCACCTTCGATCTCACTTTTCAGGGCGGCAAGGGCCATCTGCTCCTCCATAAGGATATTAAAAGCCTCAACCCGCACCACTTTTCCCGAAGAGGTTTTCAGGAAAGGAAGCACCTTCACCATCACGAAGGGTTGTTTGGCCTCCCGCACCAGTGCAACTTCCAGCAGGGGAGCCTCTTTCACATGTCCGGTGTCTATCCCGGAAAGAAAATTATTGTCAAAAGAGGCCGATTCAGTAACCTCAATTTGTACATCTGGCAACATGCCATTTGCGGTCCAGGGTAATTTTCTTACGAAATATGGTAACGTATTCTCACCGTCTGCGTATAAAGCATGAGAAAAGAATGGTTTACCATGATCCGTATTCCATTGTATAACAACAGATTCAACCTGAGAATGCAGGAGGACAGAGAGGTGCAGAAGTATGAGGATAACAAGCTTCTTCATTGAATTAATTCAGATGGCAACAAAAATATGTATTAAAACGTTTGTTTTGACGTATATACTATAACGAACCTTTCACCTGGATGTTGTAAAAAAACATCCAGGTGAAAGATTCTAGCTGTAAAGTAAAAAGTAAAAAGTCTAAAGTAAAAAGTAAAAAGTAAAAGTTGAAGGTTGAAGGTGGACATATTAAAGTAGGATTGATGCTGGGATTGGCGTTCACTGCGGTATTGGCAGATTGGGCGCAGGATCCGGCGTTCTCACAGTTCTATGCCAATCCACTCTTTATGAATCCTGCCATGGCAGGAGTAGAGGGACCTGCCAAGGTGACCCTGGGATACCGGAACCAGTGGCCGGGGGCTACAGATCCATACTCAACTTACCATGCCGCCTACGAACAGTTCATAAATCCCTTGCAGGGAGGTGTGGGCATTCATGTTATAAACGACAGGCAGGGTGCCGGGGTATTTAATTCCCTTTCGCTGGATGCCATCTACGCGTATCACCTGCAGGTGACATCGGATCTGATGGTGACAGGGGGATTTCAGGCTTCGGTCGGACAAAGGAACATGAACCCTGAAGGGCTGGTTCTGCCCGATGAACTGGCAGGAGTTTCAACCACTACGCTGACTGGTTATTCCAGGGTGTACCCCGACTTTGCGGTGGGATTTGGTGGATTTTACAAGAATCTCTATGGTGGGGTGGCTGCTCACCACCTGCTTCAACCGTACACTGCTCCTTCAGAGGATCCAAATACAAGACTATCGAGGAAATATACGGCTCATTTGGGGGCCATCATCCCCATTTATGAGAAGAGGCTGGGCAGGGAGGTATTGCAACTCTCTCCCAACCTGGTATTCCTTCAGCAGGATATTTATCAACAATTGAATTATGGTCTGGAAGTGCTTTTCAATCCCATCATCGGTGGGATATGGTTTCGTCAGGATCTGCTTTTCTCTTATGGAACAATTATCTTCTCGGTGGGCTATGGCAACGACCAATTCAGGATAAGATACAGCTATGACTCAAAACTATCACCGCCCGATTTGCATATTCCGAGTCTGGGAGCACATGAAATTTCGATGGTGATGATTTTTGAAAACCTTTATAAATCAACGAAACACAGGGCAATAAAATGTCCTAAAATTTAGTTACTTTTGGTAGAAGTATTATATTAGCCATGTTAAAAACAGAAAAAAAACAGAACGCCATGAAAATGATAATGAGACTAATCCCTGTATTGCTTATTGCGCTGATACTCTGGGGATGTGGTGGTCAGGATGTAACCTCTTCAGGTAAGGTCTCAACTACCACCGGATGGGCCTATAATGACCCTGAGAACGGAGGATATGAAGTGAAGACTGCAATTGAGCAAGAGGAAGGTCCGGGTCTGGTTTTGGTAGAGGGTGGTACCTTCACCATGGGCAGGGTTCAGGATGATATTCTGTACGAATGGAACAACGTTCCCCGCCGGGTGACTGTCAGTTCATTCTACATGGACATCACCGAAGTACGCAACGTGGACTATCGGGAATACATCAACTGGCTGAACCGTGTATTTGGAATGAATAACCCTCAGGTGGTTCGTGCTGCACTTCCTGATACGATGGTCTGGCGTGACCCAATGGCATATAATGAACCCTATGTGGAGTACTATTACCGACACCCGTCATTTAATGAATACCCGGTTGTTGGTGTGAATTGGCTACAGGCACAGGACTACTGTATCTGGAGGACCGACAGGGTGAATGAGATGGCTATGGTGGACATGGGACATATTGAATTGTCCACAGATCAGCAGGATGAACGTAACTTCAATACAGAAACCTATATCTATGGTATTTATACGCCCAATATCATCAATCCCATTGAGAGTCTCAATCCCAATGTGGAGTCGAGGCTTATCACTGTAGAGGACGGGATATTGCTGCCCAAGTACAGACTCCCTACAGAAGCTGAATGGGAATTTGCAGCACTTGGACTGGTGGGTAACACTGTGGATGAGCTGATTTGGGAACGAAGGACCTATCCCTGGAATGGACACAACGTGAGGAATGACGATGCGAGGAATATGGGACTGATGAGAGCCAACTTTATAAGGGGAAAAGGTGACCTGATGGGTGTGGCTGGTAGTCTGAATGATGCCGGATCAATTACTGTACCTGTGAAGTCATACTGGCCCAACGATTATGGACTCTTTTGCATGGCCGGTAATGTGAATGAGTGGGTTCAGGATGTATACCGGACCATGACCTACGAGGATGTTGCAGATTTTCGTCCTTTCCGTGGCAACCAATTCGATAAGATGACCATTGATGCAAATGGAAGCCCGGTGATTGACAGTCTTGGCCGCCTGAGGCGTGAGCCCATTACCATAGCCGATGCTGAAGGACGATTCAACTACCGGAAGTCCGATTACAGGAACTACAGGGATGGTGATAAAGAGTCGGTATTTGAGAGTGGTGAGCAGTCTCAGGCAAACTACACCGGATCGAGTTCCATGTACGTTAACAATGAAACTGAAAGAATGTCTCTGATGAATGACGAGGTAAGGGTTTATAAGGGTGGATCATGGAAAGACAGGGCCTATTGGATGAGTCCGGGTGAGCGCAGGTTCCTTATTGAAACAGAATCGAGGGATGACCTGGGATTTCGTTGTGCCATGACACGCGTGGGAACACCAACTGGATTATAATCATTTAAATATTCCATATTTGAAGGCTGTTTCTTGTAGGGACAGCCTTCTTTGTATTAAGAGATGACCATCGAATCGCTTTACCGTGAATTCCTTCTATCGGAAGGTATCAGCACTGACACACGCAAGGATATAAAAGGAACACTTTTTTTTGCGCTCAGGGGAGATAACTTTGATGGCAATCTATTTGTTTCAGATGCATTAGAAAAGGGGTGCCGACTGGCCATTACCGAGAGAAAAGAGCTGGAAGGAGAAACCGGGGTGGTGTGCGTCTCTTCCCCCCTGAAGGTGTTGCAGAAAATGGCCCACCTTCATCGCATGGAGGTGTCACCCAGGGTACTTGCCATTACCGGGAGCAATGGAAAAACCACCACCAAAGAACTGGTGGCATTGGTGCTCTCCCGCAACTTCTCCGTACTGGCTACCAGTGGGAATCTAAACAACCACATTGGTGTACCGCTTACGCTCCTTTCCATCAATGAAGAAGAGGTGGCGGTCATTGAAATGGGAGCCAATCATCCCGGTGAAATTCGCCAACTGTCCGAAATTGCTGCACCCGATATGGGTTTGATCACAAACATAGGGAAGGCACACCTGGAAGGATTTGGAAATGAAGAGGGGGTGTTGAAAGCCAAGGGTGAACTTTACGAATATCTTTCGGGTAGTGGCGGAAATGCCATTATTGACGGGCGTGATCCCTTGCTGTTGAAAAAAGCTGCTGAAACAGGTGTCGGAACCCTTGTGATCGCTCCCCACGGCCAATTGCCGGTCAGTGGCAGGATCGTGAAACAGACCCCCTTTCTTGAACTGGAGTTGGAACTGGATGGAACGGTTTACCAACTCACTACCAGACTGGTGGGTTCCTATAACCTGCAGAATATCCTCCTGGCAGCAGGGGTGGGCTTCCAGTTTGGGATCCCGGCTGTTTCAGTGATTGATGCCATTGGTAGTTATATTCCCAAAAACCAGCGTTCACAATTTGTAGAAGGTGAACGCAACCGGGTGATCCTGGACTCTTACAATGCCAATCCAAGCAGCATGCGGGAGGCCATCAAAGGAGTGGTATCCTATGCAACATCTCCTGCCATGCTGATCCTGGGGGATATGGCCGAACTGGGCGATGCATCAATTGAAGAACACAGAAAACTGGTTCAATGGATAGAAACCCTTCCCGTCGACCGGGTGTTGATGATGGGCCCACTTTTCAGTGAAGTGTGTGAACCATCTTCCGGCATGGATGTTTTTAGGGAAAGGTCTGAACTGGAGGCGTATCTTGATTCGGAAAAGCCAGAGGGATATCAAATCCTTGTGAAGGGGAGCCGTGTTATGGAACTGGAGCGGCTTTTGCCATTGATCGTATAGTAGACATTGTGCTCAGGGCAATCATATTAAATTAGAAGTTTAAAAATCATTTGGAAGATATGGCAAATAAATTGATGGATCCCATTGGAAAGCTGATGGGATTGCGATACAAATCTCATCCATGGCACGGTGTGGATATTGGTCCGGAAGCCCCGGAAGTGGTGATGTGCTTCATTGAAATGGTCCCCCGGGATACAGTAAAGTACGAGGTAGACAAAATATCGGGATACCTGAAGATCGACCGTCCACAAAAGTATTCCAACTCGGTTCCGGCTCTCTATGGATTTGTTCCACAGACTTTTAGTGGGGAGAAGGTGGCAAGTCTGAGCCGGGAGAAGACCGGGAACGAAAAGATTGTTGGCGATGCAGATCCGGTGGATATTTGTGTGCTGACCGAGAAGGAGATCTCTCATGGAGATATCCTGGTGCGTGCCAGACCCATTGGGGGATTCAGGATGATTGATAACAATCAGGCCGATGATAAACTGATTGCCGTGATGAACAACGATGCCCTCTATGAAGATTACCGGGATGTCTCAGATCTTCCGGAAAAGGTGGTGAACAGACTGCGTCACTATTTTCTCACCTATAAGGATCTTCCAGGGAACCCGGCCGATGTGGAGATTACCCATGTATATGGGAGGGAAGAGGCCATGGATGTAATTGCTCACTCCATTGAGGACTACCACACCAGGTTTGAGAACCTGGATAACCTTCTCTCAAACGTTTAACCCGTCACCCCTGTCACAGGGTGCAGCCCCCGTCAACCTTCACTATAAAGGAACCTTTTGATCTTATGGGTGGGTGTCTTTTCGAATGGTGTCATCTGCCGAATCATCAATTGCAGCTTTGAGTTGCGGGCCACATGCTGGTTCACCTGGATCATCAGCTCGGCCAGTGCTTCATCTGCTTTCGCCTGGAGTTGCTTCTGGAATTCGGCTGCATTCTCCTTCAGGTGTTGGAGTTGCTCTTCGATCAGCTCCATCTTCAGATGTACCCGGGCCGTTAACTTCCCTTTGTACTCCATCACCAGAGATTCACTTACAATCGCCCTGCTGTTGAGAACCGCTTCGATCTCTTCGGGATAGATATTCTCACCATTGGGACCCAGAATCATGTTCTTGGAACGTCCCTTGATATAGATGATCCCCTTCTTGTCGATGATCCCCAGGTCGCCTGTACGGAAATATCCGTCATCGGTAAATACCTCGCGGGTCTTCTCCTCGTCCTTGTAATACCCCTTCATCACATTGGATCCCATGACCACAATCTCACCCTCTTTGGTAACCGGATCAGGATTGTCGATCCGGACGGTTATCCCTTCCATCACCTTCCCGACAGAGTGGAAGACTGCATGGTCCGGGTTAAAACCTGCAACCATGGGGGACGTTTCGGTAAGTCCATAACCAATGGCATAGGGAAAACCACCCTCCAGGAGGAATTTCTCCACATCGGGAGCCAGCGGGGCACCTCCTATACCAAAGAAACGCAATTGTCCGCCAAAGAAATTCTTAAGTTTCCCGGCAGCCGCTTTGGATAGCAACTTCCGTGTGGGGCCGAATTTCATCAACAGGCGCATGGGGGCCGATTTGGTCAGCACAGGCTTGATGGTGGAGCGGTATATTTTCTCAATAATCAGCGGTACTGTCAGCATGGTGGTGGGCTTGAGCTTTTTCAGCACAGGTCCCAGATAGGAAGCTGTAGGTGCCCGGTCGATGTACTGAACCATGGCACCATTGAGCAGGGTAACCATCATCCCGATGGTACACTCATAGGTGTGTGCCAGTGGCAACACCGATAGCCAGCGGTCCTCGGGAACCACCTGGTGTACGGTACCAGACTGTACCGCATTGCTCAGAATATTGGTATGGGTGAGCATCACTCCTTTGGAGCGGCCCGTGGTGCCGGAGGTGTAGATGATGGATGCCAGCTCTTCCCCGTCAGCTTCATAGAAGCCTTTGTCGCCTACGGAAATTTTCGACTCCTCATTGAGTTTTGTCAATTCGCCCGCTATTCCGGCAGATTCTGCAACCACCCCTTTGTTGATATCCAGTAGTTGAAAGTCATCGGTATTGACCACCATCTCGACTGTTTCGGGCAATCCCTCGTTCAGCCTGGGAATCAGCTTTCCGGAGATAAACAGCGTCTTTACTGCTGCGTGCTCCAGGATGGAGCGAACCTCTGCGGCCCGAAAGTCGGGGAGTATCGGTACGGTGGTGGCCCCACAGATCAGGGTACCAAAGTAAGCTATTCCCCAGTGGGGACTATTTTCGGCCAGGATGGCCACATTGTCGCCTTTGCCAACCCCGGCGCTTTGCAGCATCACTGCCACATGCTGGGTTGCCCTGTCAAGCTCCTCATAACTGTATGCGGTTCCATCCACACTGGTCAGCGAGGGTCGTGACAGGAAAAGTTTGGCACTATTCTTTAACATCAGGGGAAGATTGGTCACCTCTTCCGGTATATATTTTCTAAATGTATTCATCATCTTTGTTCTTAAACGTTTTTGGGGCATGTTTGTTTATCCTGCTACTCTCTGAATGAATGGTCCAGATCACTATATTTTCGCCGTCTTTTCAGGAAAAAATCAACTACGATGCTGCCCGGATATATGCCGTCTACAAGAACGTTATTTCCTGTTGATTTGTTTTGGTTTTTCGTCCCGCTATATGAGGATTTCATCCCATAATAGGCAATATGGGCACGGAACACTGCCCAGAACTCTTTCCGGGCACCCCCCAGCAGGAACCGGAAGGCTGAAACAGCATCCAATACCATTCTGGTGAATATGATCCTTCTGTGCTTTCTGACAGGTAAATTTTTATGTAGTAGAAGCAGGTTATTCCTGAAATTCAAGAATGTTTTCATGGGATTATCTCTCCCCAGCGTTCCTCCGCCCACATGGTAAATGGTGGAATCAGGAACAAAGTGTATGGCGTATCCCATGCGTTTCAACCGCCAGCAGAGATCGATCTCTTCCATGTGTGCAAAGAACTGCTCATCCAGTCCGCCAGCCTTTTTGTAGAGTTCGGAACGCACCAGAAGGCATGCGCCTGAACCCCAGAAAATCTCCGTATGATCGTCATACTGCCCCTGATCCTCCTCCAGGTGGTCAAAGATCCTTCCTCTGCAGAAGGGGTACCCATACCGGTCGATATAGCCACCCGCTGCACCGGCATATTCAAAATGGGTCTGCCTGTTGAAATCCTTTATTTTGGGAGTACAGGCGGCCACATTATTATCCCTCTTCATTTGTTCCACCAACGGCTCCAGCCAGCCGGGTGTCACTTCAATGTCTGAATTAAGCAGCAGGAAGTAGGTGGAGTCCAACTGTTCAAATGCCCTGTTGTATCCTCCGCTGAATCCATGGTTATCTTCAAGTTTGATTACCCGGATCCCGGGCCACTCCTCTTCCAGGTATTTCACAGATTCATCAGAGGAGCCATTGTCAGCTACAACGATCTCTGCTCCGGGAACATTGGTATGGCGAACAACAGCCGGCAGGAATTGCTTCAGGTACGCTTTGCCATTCCAATTCAGGATCACTATAGATACAAGAGTCATTGGGGCTTCATGATTTTATGGATGGTCTCCTGAAATTCAGCAAAACTGTTCCTGTTTGAACAGACGATATCTTCACCGAAAAGGGGTTGCTTATGGCCATTGAAATCAGAAACTTCACCGCCGGCTTCCCTGACCAGCAGGATCCCTGCGGCGATGTCCCATGGATGAAGGCCATATTCATAGAAACTGTCATATCTGCCGCAGGCCACATAGGCAATGTCGGTAGCAGCAGATCCCAGCCGCCTGAGGCCATGTGAATTTTTCATGAAATAGTCCATGCTATTCATGAACTCGGTGAGGTATGTGAAATTGGTATAGGGAAATCCTGTGGCAATGAGGGACTGTCCGATGGTGGAGACCCCGCTCACCTGAATGGGATTTCCGTTGAGCCAGGCACCGCCTCCTTTCCAGGCATAAAAGAATTCGTTCAGGCCGAATTCATAGACAATTCCGGCGACAATCTCCTCTTTTTCAATAAGCCCTACGCTGATGGCAAATGGATAGACCCCATGGATGAAATTGGTGGTTCCATCCACCGGATCGATCACCCAGTTATAGGTCTCACCCCGTTTGTTGCTGGTTCCCTCCTCGGCAATAAATCCCGATTCGGGAAGGAGATCTGAGAGTCCGGAGACCAGGATCTCTTCCGTTTTTTTATCCACTTCGGTGACAAAATCCTGTTTGCCCTTCTCCTCAATGTTTAATCCCGCCCTGTTTTCATGACGATCTCTCACATAGGCAGCCGCCTCTTTGACCACCTCCATGGCATCAAAACAAATTTTCTGGTATTGCATTTATTGCTTTTTAGAGCTTCAAAGTAAGTCAAAATATCAATAACCCTTTAGAAGGTCTGCCACTACGAAGGTGCTGCCTCCTGTAAATATCAAATCATTGGGGCCGGCACACTGTTTTGCTTTCCGGTATGCCTCTTCAACAGCAGGATATACCTCCCCCTTCAATCCGTATGCCAAAGCCTGACGTTGAAGCTGAACGGGATCCATGGATCGGGGTACACTGGAGCGGGTGAAGTAATATCGGGCTTTCTCCGGAAGCAGAGGAAGAATGGTATTCAGATCCTTGTCATTTACCACTCCCCATACCATATGGAGCTCTTTCCAGGGTAGCTGCATCAGTTGTTCCACCACGGCAGCGATCCCGGCCTGATTGTGGGCCGTATCACAAATACTCCTTGGATTCTCTCCAATGGTCTGCCACCTTCCCATGATGCCTGAATTTTTCACCACCGAGGCCAGTCCCTGTTCCACAGCGTGCGCAGGAATTTCCCATCCCTGCTCTCTTAATTGTCCGATGGCAGTCAGTGCAGTGATCACATTCTCCTGTTGATAATCACCGGTCAGGTCACATGCAATTGTCAACAGGGAAC
>JBDLIX010000129.1:0-15543 GCA_039714655.1 Bacteroidota bacterium | reverse complement strand
ATTGCCTTCCGGGTTTGAAAACAGTTCATTATCAAAGGGAACCATAAGGCCCAATCCTGCACCAAAGAAGTCTCCTATGGGTGCTGAAACAGCTGGTTTACTTGCTCCGTCCCAATACATATCCAGGCGAACGGCTCTTCTTTGTTCGCTATTTTTAGCGACAGACCCGCTCATCCACATCCGGTGGATAATGCCAGCTCCTTTTACATCCATTAATACTTTTGTTTCTCCCGGTGCCACTATGTAGAAGGCGTTCCCTTTGGCTCCTTTGTTGGTCAGCCCTCCGCCGCCCTTTTCTCCATTGGGGTTTTCAGGACTTATCCAACGAGTGGTAGTCTTGTCCGATGGCGCTGTATATAGTTCCTGTCCATTAGCTTGGTTCAGAAGCAACAGGTAAATGATGCACGTTATAAATGTCAATCGTGGATAATTTTTCATTTCAGATTATATTATTCAGTTAGCTAATTTAATGATCTTCGAGGGTTCATGGGATACCAGAAACTCCTCGGTCCTCCCTTCGGCAAAAACTCTGGACTTTTTGAATTTAGTGATACCCGTTCCATTTAAAGTAAAACGGTTGAGACTTAGTGATCCATTGAGAGAAGTGATTCTGACAGGCATCTTCTACTACCAGCAGGTTATGTTTTCGGGCAATTTCCATAATCCGCACCATATTGGCCGGTAAGCCTAATATATGAACCGGAAGTATGGCTTTTGTATGTGAAGTAATTTTCTTTTCTATCTTCTCTGTATCAATCTGAAATGTTTCAGTATCTGTGTCCACAAAAACAGGCATTGCTCCTGTTTGCAGCACTGCAACAATGGTAGCTATAAATGTATAAGGTGGTACAATAACTTCATCGCCACCTCCTATTCCCAGATTTACCAGAGAAGCTATAAGCGCATTTGTTCCATTGACAACAGCCAGTGCCCGCTTTGACCCAATCACTTCTGCCCATTTCTTCTCAAACTCAGTCACCACACCGGCACGGGACCATACTCCGCTTCTGATCACTTCAAGCAACAGTTTTTCATCGGTTTCCGGCTTCCACAACGGCCATGCCGGCCAATTTTTAGTAAAAACAGGTGATCCACCCAGGATGGCCGGTTCAGGTGATCCTGCCCGGGGATTTGCAAATATCTTGTTGGCAGAACCCAAGCTCAGGACAGTCCCTGCACCAAGCAAAGAATTCTTCCTGATAAATTCACGTCTCGTTTGAGTCATATGTAATATTTATTGGTTTAATTAATAGTTCCACTTTGCATCACAGAAGTAACCATCCGGCCATCTCTTCCAACGTGCCTTCTCAATAAACGCTTTAAATTTCCAGGGTTCCTTGCCTGCAACCCACCAGTTTCTGTCGTACTGGTAATCTTCTTCCAACCCCATGATCAAGGTTGGAATAATACCACTCAACATCCATCCTTCACCGCTGATGGAAACATCCACCTTCCCTTCACGAATTACAGCAGGCATTAGAACTGTACATTTTTCTCCTTTGATCACCGTGGCATTTACCGGCTTTGAGTGATTAACGCTCACTGTAATATCATAATCTTTCCCTTCTGCTCCTGAAAAGACCAGAGTAGTGATCACCCTGGCATCAGGATGCCTGAACCTGAACGTTGCGGGTCCGTTTCCCCTAATACCTTCTGAAAGCAGGGACCCCATCTTTTCGCGGAAAACTTCATCGGCCCTGGCCATATGTAAGTTTCCGCTATTAACCCATCCATATCCCTGACCATCCCGATAGGTTTGTGTATCACATGTGGTGAATTTGCTGTTCCAGCCTTTTACCCGTATGCTCCCAAAACCCTCTGGAGGCATGGTGTCTGTAAAAGCAAAACGCATGAGTGAAGGCATGGGCCAGGTATAGTGATAACGGTGCACTGGATGGATATCGTCCATATTGTACCGGCCGTTCCTTATAACGATTTTATTCACCACTTTGCCTCCCCAACGCACCCGGTAGGTAGGAATGATAAACACATAATGATCTCCATCCCTTTCGATATGCCCTTTATAACCCGTTATGGGTGCAGTTCCTGTAAAATCTCCAGCTCCATTCGGGCACATATCAAAAAACAGATCTCTAACGCCACTGAATTGTATATATCGTGCCTGGGGGTATATGGGGGTTTCTGAAGACGTTTCCTCTCCGGTTAGTCTGCCTTGTACCTTTTTATTACTGCAACAAACCCTGCCCTGCATGTATTCCAGGTCACAACCAACCAACTGGTTTACCGGCACATATATCTTGAGCCTGGAATGCGTTGCTTCCTGACCATAATCCTTCGGTGGAAAAAGGGCTGCAAAATTTATTTCCAGCCTGTCTCCCCATGCCGATACTTCACAGCACCACGGGACATCAAAAGAAGAAACACCGCTGAATATGCGGACTTCCTTCCCCTCTTCCTCAACATCGAACCACGCTTCTTCCGATGGTGCCAGAATCGTATTGGTTCCTTCCACCATGCCTTTATATTCATGAGATGACAAATCGAAAGATATTCTGGTAATGAAGGTTTCCCATTTAAGTGATACCGACAATTCCCCGCTTTTGGATACCTGGAAATCATTTTGTGCGTTTATATGCGCGGCAAATAGCCATATAATACCCCATATGCTTACTATTTTCATGATATCTGCTTTGGATTTGTTACTACTGTGCATCTACCGCTATGGGTACTTCATTAATGATCTGATTATCTATCATTTCTGCGGGAATAACCACCTGAAGGTATTCTTTCAGTAGCTTTCCCGGAATTGTAATCACAGCCTTGCCTTTTTGAACGGTCGGTTCAATTTTAACCTCACCTTCCATCATCGGCGACATTGCTCTTGCTTTACCTGTAACATGATGGGTATATATTTTCAAATCCGCTTTTACACCTGGAAAATGCATCTCTTCCGGTCTATTGTACCGTTTATCCCCAGGCTGAATATCCTTACCCGTTGTATTTAACAGGTGTACATAAATATCTCCGATGTGCGGGCCACCATGCAACTGGTAGGCAACAGCCTGGACACCTTCAGGCAAATCAAACCATACCGGTGGTTTGTCTCTTCTTGCATAGCTGAGCAGGCTGTTAATAAGATTCCGGTCTCCCGGATTCTCAACAGCTTTGTATTCGGACCCGTTCCTTAGCTCCATCTCCGCATTTCCGTATCCAAGTTCTGCGGCTACATAGATAAACCTTCCTTTCCCATACCGGGTCTCAACAATCAGAGGATACTTCTGACCCTCAACTGAGGCATACAGCAGTACCTTTGACTTCATGTCGGGAATCACAGAAAACAGCTTTCCGCTGCCCTGGTAGTCAAACTCTTCTCCGGTAAAACCACCCTCAACCCTGTAGGTGCTGCCCACTTGTTTTTCAAAGGTTACACCTGCAATGTCCGAAAGAAGAAACTGATTCCTCTCCGCACCATATTCATCATACAGAGAAGTGTGCGTAGTCAAGATTACACTACCACCCCCGGCAACCCAATTGCTCAGGTTCTCTTTCTGATCTTCAGACATGGCAGCCTGCCCAATCAGGAGCATCACATTGTACTTGCCCAACCGGTCCGGTAAATCCGTATCACCATCCAGCAAAACATCAAACTGAAGGTCATCTTCCAGCAGCATATCGGCCCATCCCATGGCATCAAGCCAGAAAAACTCTCTGCCTGGATCGACAAAACGGGTATAATTGGAAAGCATGAACCCAACATCGGTCAGACACCTGGCATGCTGAAACGGCATTACATTTTCCCACTTCAGGAATTGCTTATAGTATTCAGATTCCGCTGTATCCCGGGTCACAAAATCGGTATGCCAAATTGAATTTTTCACACTCTGACTCAAAGCCCATGCAAAATAGACCCCTTCCTTACTACGCTGCTCCCTGTTTAAGCTCCAGGTAGGGATCCCATAGTAATTGCCAATGACTGCTCTCATTTTACCAAACCGGACCCAGGGACGCCAACCGGCAAAACAATCGACTGCCATCACCTCCCAACCTACAAAAGGACTATAATAAGCTGCTTCATTGGAAAGATTGTGCCCTCTTGCAGCGATACGTGAATCGCTGAAATCGCTGCAATAGGTCAGGATAACCGACTTAGGGTTCACTTGTCGTATCTCATTTAAAATCTTACTTTTTGCTACAGGTTTTATGTATGATTTATATCGTGCAATGGTCATGTTCCCCTCACCTCCCTGATCGCTCATCTCATAGGACATGGGTTTGCCAAACTGTTCTTCGTATCGTTGACGGCAATATTTGCAGCCACAGGCTGTCGCTCCCGCCATATCCAACTCATCGAGCATATAACCATCCACGCCGCTTATCCGTTGAAAATCCTTCAAATAATCTCCATAAAACTGAAGGAATTCCTCGTTATTGGGACATGCCCATCTCCATATCTCGCCGGTACGTACATCCTGCTGCATCCAGTCAAGATGATCCAACAAAAACTGGTTATTCTTATATAAGGGTATCGTGAAATCCTGATGTTCTATGATCTTCATGCCATGTTTATGGCATACATCTGCCAGGATCTTTGCATTCTGAGCTATCTGTGGCCATTCTTCAACATAGTTAAGACGAAAATGACGTCCGCTCATGATCACCACATCAAATCCCATATCTGACAAACGACTGATATAGGTATCGGCAACATCCGGGTCTGCCATGGCCAACCGGTCATATAAATTATCAAAGAGTGCTATGCAATTTGTATTGTAAAAACTGGTATCAACCTCTTTATACTGCCGTTCTACCGTTCTTATACTAATTGTATCAACAGCTGACAGAGAAACTGAAAAAACAAAGGCAAATGGGACCAACAAAAAACAGATCTTTTGCTTCATTTTTATGTGATCTTCTGTAACTGGTCACGATTTTCGTATACCTTATACATGGCATCTATGATATCATCCATATCCTTCACCGTACCAAGCAGCGGACCCGATGCCCACAACATCAACATTTCTTCGTCGCAGATGCGATCGCAGGTCGGGCACTCCATCCCCTCCTTGAACTCCTTTAACCTCTTTTCTCCATACATCTTCTTGTATACCCTGCGCTCCATGATGTTATCAACCCAGGGCTCCCTGTGCAAACCGTTCTTGATGTAAGGGCTCAGAGGTATCCCTTCCGCTGCAAGGGCCTTCAAATACACGCTCCGGTCCACATTGTTGTATACACGCTTGTCATAGCTCATGGTATAGAGGTACCACGAACCTTCTTCAGTCCCGTCGTAAAGCTTCTGGGGCTTGATGCCCGGCAGATCCTTCAGTTTCGAGGTTAGGTAACGCGCGTTGTGGTTCCGCAGCTCATGGCGCTCCATTGCAGTGGGCAGCTGACCCAGCAGGATGGCACCTTCAAACTCGTTCATCCGGTACTTCGGCCCGATGGTCTCTGTACGGCCAAACTTCGAGGTACCGTGGTTCTGTACCGTATAGCATCGCTCCATCAGCTCCTCGTTGTTGCTGATGATGCTTCCGCCTTCTCCGCAGGAAATAACTTTGGAGGTCTGGTGGCTAAAGCAGCCAATGTCTCCAATGCTTCCCAGCACCCTTCCCCTGTGTCTGGCAAATTGAGCCTGACAGGAATCTTCGATCAGGAAAAGGTTGTATTTCTTAGCGATCGCCTCGAACCGGTCCATATCTGCCGGTTGCCCCATCATATGTACCGGCATAATGGCCTTAGTATTCTTTGTAATCCGGCGTTCTGCATCATCCGGATCCAGTTGGAAGGAGTAGCGATCCAGATCGCCCAGAACAGGAAGGGCACGGGCCGATAGAATGGCAGCAATGGTTCCTGGATCGGTATAGGGCGAGGTAATCACCTCATCGCCGGGCCCCAGTCCCAACGCTTCAACAGAAGTATGCAACGCCTGGGTTCCCGAACCCACGGCTACACATCGCTTCACTCCAAGCATCTCTGCATATTGCTTCTCGAACCGCACTACTGTACCGTTCTTTCTATCCTGGATACGGCACCATATGCCACTTTCTGTGGTCTTATTAATAGACTCTATTACATTGTGGTCCACGTAAGGCCATTTGGGAAATTCTTTTGTCCTTACAGGGGGGCCTCCCAATGCCGCCAGTTTTCCGGCTTGCTTGCTATTTTGTGCTCCATAAGCAAAAGCCGGCATCACCGATCCTGCAACTGCCCCGACTGAGGCAGTCTTGATAAAACTGCGCCTTGAAAAATTATTGTTTATTAGTTTCATGATTGTAAATTATATTTGGTTTTGGTTAAAAGCTATTTATCATGCAATAACTTATACATAGCATTCATAATTACTGATTCTACCCCGGGCAGCAGTTTTGTAGCACTTCGACTGCATTCATATCCACCCCGGGAGAAAGCTTTTGCAGTAGGAATATAACGGGGACCCATATCACCATAAGCAGCCATGGCAACAAATAGATCCGGCCGTATGCTCTTGGCTGCAAGCTGATACTCTACAAACAGCTCCCCCGGCATAAACAGAATACGTGTACCTTTAAGTGCCAGACACTGTAGATCATACTGTTTATCCTTAATATCTAATTGCTTCACCCATATCCACTCATCCATTTCTCTGACCGAATCACAGGGTAAAAACACTTTTTCCACTTCCCATTTAAGATCCGGATTGCTGACAGGAAAACGCTGTGTAGCTTCCCATGCACGTTTCATGCCATCGGCAAGCCGTTCGGCTAAAATAGCCCTGTTCTCTTGTGACCCATCATTGTATTTTCCGGCAGCAATATTGCCTCCTGCTCCAGTAAAATGCACATGCAAAGCACCGGGAACGGCCAGCTGGCGCATAAAACGGGCAATACCCGGAAAATCGGGATTGGGTATACCTGTCCGGTAATAACTCTGTGGATGGGTGGCATAAAAACTCAATACTGCCACCGGTGCCTCATCGTTCCAGAAGCTTACCAGTGAAACCATGGGATCGATTACTCCTTCCGGCTTTGCCCGAAGTTCAGGATCCGTACAGGAAGTCCACCGCATAACACTGACCGTATCGCTGATTTCACCCATAATCCGCCTGTTGGAAGCCACTTCATATACTTCCGCTTCTCCAAGACCTATTTCGGTTATGGGAGTCAGATGACCGAGTGAAGCAATAACAGCCATTTCCAGCCGGTGAATGACCGCATGGACAAAATCGTCATCACAGAGCCCCCTGGGAGCATCATGCTGGTGTATGGTATGTACTGTCACCCGCTCCGGAACCGTCCCGGCAGCCGCAGCCAGGGCTCGTCTGAATTCATCATGACATTTGCCATAAATGCCAATCCAGTCCACTGCCAGCAACACAATGGGTTTGCCGGCTCCTATCAACACAATCCCTTTGGCCCTTAATCCCATGTCCCAGTTATTCACCACAGGATCAAAAGCCATTTGATAACCAATGGGTGGAGTCACATCCATATCAAAGGTCGATATCTGCAAAGCTGCATTTTTTGTCGTGGTTGTACTCGCCTGGGCTATACTATCGATGTTCCCTATTATAAGCAGCAAGAATACCGGTAATGTTTTAAATGAAATCATCACTGATGCTATAATATTTTTCATGATTAAAGGTGTTGCTCAATAAAAGTATATGCCTGATCGCGCTGTTTCTCCGGAAAATCATGACCATCCAGGTGAAAAACAGTATTGAATTTATCCTCCGCACCGTGCAGAGCATAGATTTTTTTTACATTGATTCTGAGGTTCTCCCAGGCTGCACGGGTAAACGGTTCCTCCTCCTTGTTGTAGCCCGAATCATTTAAGGCTGTAATATCCAGGAAAGGCCGGGGAGCTGATAGAGCAATAATCTCATGGTCATCGATGGGTGCAGGTTTCCCGGCATAAAAGAAGGGACGTAATAGGGGCCAGCCTGTCCACCAGTCGGTACGGGCCCTGTTAAACGGGTTTTTTGCAATCCTGGAAGGCCAAATCCCGCAATTCGATACCCCCACCTTGACCCGTTCATCGATCGCTCTTAATTGACAGGTCAGGTAAGCACCCTGGGAATGGCCAATCGATCCTATCCGGGATGGATTGATCTCCGAAAAAGTCTGCATAACATCAATGGCCCGTTGCAGGTCCCAAAGGTCTTTTCCCACACCCGACCAATGCGGATTTGCTTTAATAAAAGGCTGGTTGTCAAAAGCTCTCTTACCCGGGAACATACGTTCTCCGGCACTGATGATGTCCGGGGAAAATGTTACATAACCCCTTTTTGCCAGATGCATCCCATAGGCACGGTTATACGCTTTGTCAGTAAGCTTTCCATCCACTGTTTCACCTCGTCCCACTGTCTGTTCCTTACCTTTCTCGGTAGTTGGATGAATGGTTAATAGTGCCGGCCGGGGAGAGCTTATCCCTTTTGGAATAAGCATTATGGCAGCGATGCGCTCGTTGGGGCCAACCTTATAACTTACACGGCGCTCAATGATATCTTCCCGGTCAAACTCATTTTCCACCCTGACAGACAGGTCACAATCAATATCGGACGGAGGCGTACCCAGGGCCATTTTGAATATGGTCCTCAGCGCATTGGCTTTTACATCCCATTCGTCAACGGATGTGATAGGCTCTATGGAGGTTGCACCTCCCCCTATGGTCATTTCAGGAGTCCCTTTTCGGATTAAACCCAGATCCCCAAAGAGATCAGCAGGCATATCTTCAACATCCTGGAAATGGGATGGAACAGCGTATACCTTTGCTTTCTCTATCCTGTCTTTCCTGGGAGAACGGGTAATTGCAGCATGCGTAGTGCCTGTACCTAATAGCAGACCTGCATTGAGCATGGCGTTTCTTTTCAGAAAGGAGCGTCTTGAATGTTTCCTGTTGAGTTTTCTCATAGAAGTGCAATTATTGTCGTACAATGTTGGCCGTGTGACTTTAATCGTGTGATTTGCCACAAACTATGGGACTACTACCACATGCAGATGGTGCATTGCCACATATCCTGTCTCCTCGTCCTTCCGTTCAACCTTAACAATATAATGGCCCGGCTCTTTAAAGTGGTGAACAACCATACCGTAACCATTTGCTGCATGCTTGTCATTATCAATATTTGAAGGAACGGATACTTCTGGTGAACCATCCCCAAAATCATAGATATCCTTACCTCCCAAGGGTTGAGCCTGAAACCCGCGTGATGTAAAGATTACCGGATCACCTGCCTTGATTCCATTGGTCGGGTGATGCACAGCATGTACCCTGGGAATGGAATGTGCCACTACATCAACAGTGTATTTTTGAGCCCCGGGATAGACATCCACCCATACAAAATCATATTCAATATTTCCTGTCTGATCGGTAACTTTCACGACCTCACTGTATCTGCCCGGTTGGTCATAGATCCGGTTTACCTTTGCACCGGTCGATCCGGTCCCATCCGAAAAAGTCCAGTCAAAACTTCGAATGCCGTTTTTTGCCCAGGAACGTGAAGCATCAAGTGTCACTTCCTCTCCCGGGAGCGCTTTCAGATGCGGACGTGCCACGGCCAGAAGCTGTGGGTCATACTCCTCCCGGTATGCTTGCCACAAAAAAGCATAACAATCTTCTATGCCCAGTTCTCCTGATGGCTGCAGGCTTTCAATATGAAAATGGAGGTGTGTCCATCCTCCGCTTCCTCCTTCCTTACCAATATAACCCAGTCGTTGCCCCATTTTTATTTTAGTACCCAACTGCAGTGATGGATCAATGGCCTGCATATGGGAATAGCGGTAGATCCAGCCACGTTTATCTTGTATATAAACTACATCATAACGGGCACGGGAAATGACCGGGGTATGTTTGGGGTTATCTTCAAGTGATTGATCACCCAGGACCATTACAATCCCATCGGTAGCGGCAACAATCTCCGTCAGGCCCTCGGTGCCCCCAAAATCCATCCCGGCGTGATAATAAACCTTACCAGGTGTTGCCGGAGATACTGCCTCATTCGAATACCATGTTGTTGAAGCAAACCAGCGCTGTTTTACCGGATACCTGAAGCTCCCCTTCCGGATCCAGGCTGACCCGGCTGGCCATAAACGAATACGTGCTGCCTTTTTCAACCTCCACCAGTCAACGGATGTATCCTTCATATATGCCCCAACTGCAGGGACATCCACCTGTACTCCTCCTATGGTAACGGGTAATCGGTAACTACTGCTTATCAGCTCTGCATGTTCACCATTGATCTCAATCTGCACCACAGCCTCTTTGAGCGTTTCAAAAACCGGTTCACGCCTCTCTTCCACACCAAGTAATTTTACCTTTGCCATGGAACCGTCATGAAGCTTGATTTCGGTCTCTTCTCCCATATCCAGATCCACAACCCGCACCAAAGGTTCTTTGTTTTTGGAAGTCATAAATTCAGATTGCTCTTTGGCGTTGAGATCATTTGATAAAGCAATACCAGAAGTTGTCGTAACAGCTATTGAGCTACTGATGGTATTCTTAAGGAATTTGCGTCTATCCATTTTACCAAGCCAATTTTTTAGATACGATCAAATGTAATCATAAGTTATTGTAGGTTTCTTTACTCTTGAAAACAAGAGACTGTATCAAAAGTATGGACTCTTTTTCGTTATACCTGCTCGTCGCTTCAAATCTTTACTATATAAACATTTATAGGCTTCCTACAGGTATAACTTTCAAAGAGGTGCTTTTGCACAGTCTCCCTTCTTCACTTACATATTACTCATCCTCCGGAATGGTAGTCAGCGGAGGTTCATTGTATTCATAACCGTCATACCCATAATTCTGATTGATCCTGCCCAGGGTGTTGGCTGTTATGATTGATTGGGGAACAGGCCATAAAACATTATATGGATCCAAATGGATATCATTTCCAGCCCTTGCATAACGGGGCTCCAGAAAATGGTCGTTGTCTTCCATCACTTTATCGTAATACCAGTTCTTTACTCCAAAATTATCCATACTATACCCATCCCTGGCCAATCGGGCCAATATATAGGATGCCCTTACCATTTCAGAATGTCGTGGTGCTTCCGTGTACAATTCTCGGGCCCTTTCATCAAATATATATTCAATGGTTACATCAGCAGCGGTTATTAAGGGAGCATCGGAACGAGCCCTAACCATGTTTATATCAGTAGCTGCTAGTTCAAGTTCACCTTTCCAATAATAGGCTTCAGCCCTTAATAAATAGGTTTCTGCCAGACGGAATATATACCAATCTGCTTCTCCGCCTACGGGAATCCAAACATGTTCTGTCGGAATATAAAGCTTGTACTGAGGCCAGGAAAACCAGTAATTAAGGGTATCACGAAGATTCCCAATATAGGATTTGGTAATAGGTTGTCCAAAATCAGGAGATTCTGCTCTAGCAGTGAGTATTTCTGCTGTATCGCCTGTCATTTCGATCCAGTTGATGGGTGCCCTTCTTGTATCGGGGGTAGTATTCCATTGATAGGTATCGTCCTCCCATATTCTGTAAAGCCAGAAGTTATTAGATCTGACATCGCCATTTCCGATACCCAAGGTATCTCCTGCCGATGTATTCCAGTTGGTAGCCCGTTGTCCTTCTGAGTCCGGAACCCTCCAATAGGAAGGTGTATAAAGCCTGTTTGCATAGGTTTGAGCCCAGGATTCGGGAGGACCTTCTGGACGGGTAACAGTAGTGTAAATTACTTCTGTATTGGCAGGATCATCTTTATTGAGATAATAGTGCAGATCCCAGTTGACATTACGATTTGGATCGTCTTTCATGGCCCCGAACCGTTCTGTCATTAATGCATAAGGCCCATTAATTACATTGGAAGCTGAAGCGATTGCTTTATCAAATTCCGTATTAGCCAGATACACCTTTGTCAACAAATGGCTTGCAGCTCCAGTAGTAACATCTCCAAGTACTGCTTGCTCTGTAGGCAACCAAATTGCCGCATATTCGAGATCCTTCTGTATCTTCTCAAGTATTGTCCACCTGCTTGTTGTATTAAAATCATACTTGCCTCCGGATAATTCCTTGCCAATCCAGGGTACATCACCGTAAGTATGCACAAGTCGGTAATACCAATAGGAACGAAAAAACAATGCTTCCGATAAGATCCCGTTCCTGTCTTCTTCGTTACTCCATTCAATATCATCAATCCTGGATATAATCACATTTGCATTTTTAATAAACTCATACGCTTTATCAAAAAACTTAAGCAAAGGAAGACGTTTACTCATGCTTGGCGTATTCTTCCTGAAGTCACACTGCGCCTGGGCCGTGGCAAGATCGCTGTACATATATTCCGTGGAAAACGGATTCCACATTCCTGTACACTCATGTAACAAATCTTTCCTGAGCATTACCAAAGCAGCTTCAAAACCAGCCTGATCTACATATACGTTTTCAGGTGCATAAAAAGAAAGGGGATCTGGCTCTAACCATTCTTTCTTACATGATGTGCAGACTATGATAAAAGAAAGAATGAGAATTGAATTATATATTATTCTTTTCATAATGATTTTCTATTAGGTTACCATTAAAGTGTAAAATCCAGTCCCAACATATAAGTCCTTGGCATGGGACTGGACCCAGATTCCGGATCCCAGTGAGGCCATTTCGTAAAAGTGACCAAGTTCCGGACTGAAGCAAACATGCGCAATTCTTTTAATTGTAATCGTTGTGCGATAAGAACCGGCAGGTCATATGATAAGGATAAATCCTGAACCCTGACAAAGGAACGTGGCATATAAATCATGATTCCTCCGCCATATGCGCTTGTATTGACCCTTAACCGGGCATAATCATTTATCGGATTCAAAGGAGTCCAATATGGAACCGGACCGACATTTCTACTGCGTCTGTCATTTGATTCCGAACCAC
Organism: Bacteroidota bacterium; assembly: GCA_039714655.1. Lineage (GTDB taxonomy): Bacteria > Bacteroidota > Bacteroidia > Bacteroidales. The sequence continues at coordinate 2,726 of JBDLIX010000129.1, read as the reverse complement.
CATTTAATGCTTCTGGATACGCACCCAGATGGCCAAGATCGGCACGAATAAAAACCGAGGCAGTTAACCCCTTCAGAATACTGAAGTCATTTTTCCAACCAAACAGATACCGGGGTTTTGAATAGCCTAGAAACTGTTTATCATTAAGATCTTCATACATATCGTTTCTATCCAAATCCACTGACTTAAAGTCACCCGGAATCATATTATAGACAGCTGCATCTTCTGCTTCATCTACTTGCCAGACTCCTAAAAGTTCATAATTCCATATTACATCAATGGCTCTTCCCGGGAACCATCCATTGGAATAATCAGGAACTTCCCCTGTATGGGTATCTCCCAACAATGTATATTCTCCAACATCTCCAAACAGTTTTTCAATTTTGTTCCTGTTTAATGAAAACATTAAACTTGATTTCCAACTGAAATTCTGTTTACTGACATTGACGGTATTCAGGGTCAACTCTATTCCACGGTTACTCAATTCTCCCAGGTTGGACATAATGCTTGAAAAACCGGTGATTTTTGGAAGGATCCTGCTCATTAAAAGGTCGGTCGTATTCATCTTGTAAACATCCAGATTCAATGAAATCCGGTTTTCAAGTAATCCCACATCCATCCCCAGGTTAAATGATTCGGTTCTTTCCCAACGCAAACCGTAATTTGCAAGTGTTGAATTATAAACTCCTATTCGTGGGTTTGTTCCATCGTACCATACACTTGACTGGACCCTGGCCAATGCTGAATACATTCCGATATCGCGGTTGCCGTTAACGCCCCAGGACAACCTCAATTTCATCCTGTTTATTAGATCAATATTGAAGAAATCTTCCTCTCCCAGCCTCCAAGCCATGGCAACAGCCGGGAAAACAGACCTTGGATTCTCAACTCCAAACGCCGAGTACCCATCTCTTCTGACCGATGCGGTTATCAAATATTTATCCAATAATGTGTAATTAACACGTCCCATCATCCCATCAGCGGTTGATCTTGCGTCATAACTGTTTACCGAGGGATTGTTCCCAAACGCAAGGCCGTGGAATGATAACTCTTCATTGGGCTGAAAGTTCTTGTTACCTGCTGTTGTGGTATAATATTTATTTTCTTCCACGTTGTACAGCAATGTTACATCAAACAGATGGGCCCCCATCTCTCTCCTCCAGGTAAGAATATGGTCGATCATCCATTCTATGCTCGAATACTCCGATCGGGTACTTGTGCTTTCCTGTCCCGGATCTCCACCAACCTTGGGATCGGTGGAAACAAACTGATAATTCTTGAGCTCTTCGTAACGCGGTTGAAAAGAGATCCTGTATTTAATACCTAACGGAAGGTCGATATCTGCATGCAAATCGGCAAACAGGCTGTTTATTTTCCTTAAATAATCTGTACCGTAATAGGCAAGCAAGGGATTAAAGGTATGCCCGTGTGCAAGCCGCTCCACATTTCCATCTTCGTCAAACACTTGTCCATAAGGACTATTGGCATACATTCCTGTATAATTACCTAGTACAGCACTTTCATCCCTATCAGCGAACTGTGCATTTACACCCACATTTAACCAGTCCACAACCCTATGGTCGGCATTAATCCGGGTACGAAAAGTGGAATATTCGTCCCCAATTACAATTCCCTCATTATCGAGATACCCAATTGACCAATAGTAGTTTGAGTTATCAGTACTGCCCGACAAACTCAGGTTATACTCCTGCCGGAGCCCTTTTTGCATTACCACATCATACCAATCGGTTGTCTTACCAGCCACATAATTTCCCTTTTCTATATCAAAGAAGTTTAACCTTGACATATACTCCTGTGTATTATCTTCCAATGGACTTGCGCTCATTTCACGCCACTCCTGAATAGTAATATCACTTGGAAGATCATTCGGATTCGTGTAATAATGGTACTCCATGTCCGGGTTAATCTCCCGGTAGTAATCAGCCCTGAACTGTTGATACTCTTCCGGGCCAATTGGCTTACGATCATATGCAGGCTCAGATATCCCTATCTTGGTAGAAAAATTGATGGTTGGTTTTCCTGATGTGCCTTTTTTTGTAGTTATCAATATAACTCCTGAAGCGGCTTTTGAACCAAACACAGCCGCTGAACTGGCATCCTTTAATATATCAATTGACTTCACATCATTGGGATTGATGTCAGCAAGGCTACCTTTATACACAGCACCATCCAGCACTATCATCGGATCGATCTTTGCTGTCAGGGATGTGGGACCCCTGACTTCAAGGGAACTACCACCTTTTGCCCGCGTTCCTTGATTCGACCAGAATCCTGCCACTGTACCAGCCAGCATTTCAGTAATCTGGGTCATAGGTTTGGTTTGAAAATCTTCAGCCCGCAAACTTGCTGTAGAACCAGTAGCATCTTTTTTCTTCACTGTACCATACCCGATGGCCACTACTTCTTCCAGTCCCACAATATCCTGAACAAGGATTACATTGATCTCTGTCTGACTACCCACCTGGACTTCCTGGGTATGCATCCCAATAAATGTGAATATCAGGATGGCACCGGGATCATCCACGTTAATTGTGTATCGACCATTTACATCGGAAATGGCTCCATGGGTGGTTCCTTTGATAATTATGTTAACTCCCGGTATTGGGTTTCCGTCTTCATCGGTGATTGTTCCTGTAACCGATTGAGGTTGTTGAATATTATCTTTATTGCTAGCAGGCGTATCGCTGAACAGGGCAACCTGTTTT
>JBDLIX010000128.1:0-15652 GCA_039714655.1 Bacteroidota bacterium | reverse complement strand
CAGGTCGGGATCCTCCCGCTCTAAAATCCTGGGGATCCACTCACGGGCAGTCTCAACCATATCCCGAAACTCCATCTCAGGCCATAGATTTTTTGGTAACCAGTTTGGAATTCCCGGGGTAATCAGACCCAAAACTGCAATCCGTTTTCTACCTGCTTTTAGCACGGTATAAGAGGCAAAATAGGGTTCTCCGGTTTCTGAATAAATGGCATTGGCAGCGAGCCATGGGAATTTGAGTTCCGACTGGATTTTCTCATAGACAACAGGTCCGGTCTCTATATCATGATTTCCTACAGTGCCGGCATCGTAACCCATATAGTTCATGACTCTGGCTGAAAGGTGAGCAGATGTAGTATCCACAAAATTGTAATAATAGACGGTGGGCTGACCCTGTAAAAAATCCCCGTTATCCAGAAGGAAAAATAAGGTGTCTTTCAGTTGCTGCTGTTCAGAGACATAATTATAGATATGAGCCAGTGAGTGATCGGCCGGTTGTCGGCCGATAAAATCAGTGGGGAAGATCATGCCGTGGACATCGGTGGTAACTGCAATTTTAACGACGGTATCGTCTCTGTTACAAGCTGATGTGAGCAAAAGGGTAAGCAAAAGTACCGGAAAAGGAAATTGACTCATTCTGCAAATATCGATAAATATCGACAAAATTGCCTCATCGGAACGGTGAAAAGACGGCATGAAAAGCAAAAGTAAATGAGATAAATGGGTGTCAGTTTCTCAAAGATGGAGTTCTAATTAAGTAGTTTTAGATTGCGAAATACAGTATTATATAATACATAAATCATAGTACTGGAAATCGTCGATATGTAACTCTTAAACTCTTTAGCTATGAAAAAATTTCTACTCTTTTTTGCGGCCCCTGCACTGCTTGTGGGAGCACTATTTCTGCTTAGCAGCAACCATACTTCTCCCATCGGAGTGAGTGAAGAAGCAGCTGAGGCGACTTTTGTGGGTTCAGATGCCTGTAAAACCTGTCATTCTGATAAATATGACACCTGGATCGAATCCGGACATCCGTATAAGTTTACCGTTGTTGAGAATGGTGTTGAACCTACCTATCCGGCAGAAGCTGTAAATTTTCAGGCTCAATGGATGGATAGCCTGGGAGACGGATCACATACATGGAACGATATTGCAGGTGTGATTGGCGGCTATGGTTGGAAATCCCGTTTTGTTGGAACCGATGGCCATGTTGTTGGATCAGGCGGAAGTGCATTTTCTGCCGGAGTTGGCCATAACCAATTCAATTTCTATGGCGGAGAAGACCACGGTTGGGTTGACTATGAGACCTCCAATATGAATAAAGTCTATAATTATGGTTGCTTCAAGTGCCATACAACAGGAGGTGATACCACGGGAACCTGGCTAGCCGGAGTTGATGGCCTGGGGAATTTCACCGAAGGAGGAATTGGCTGTGAAAGCTGCCATGGACCAGGAAGTGAGCACGCAGCTAGCCCATCCACAGACAATATTGACAGAGTGTATGAATTTGCTCATCATGATAACAGCCTGGGAGGCCTGGAGATTTACGGGGTTGTTCAAACTCCTGATCCGGCCAGTGATGATATTAATTTTCTTTGTGGTACGTGCCACAATCGCGGCTATACCAATTCTATTGATGCCAAAGGAGGCTATATCAAACATCACGAGCAATGGGATGAATTGATGTCAGGACCTCATACAGATGCCGGACTTACCTGTAAAACATGTCACAATCCACATGTGCGGACCATCTGGGATGGCGATGGCATTACCAAAACCTGCAGTGAGTGTCATACCGATCAGGTTGCTACAGTGAATCATTCAGGCGGTGCTACCTGTATCGATTGCCATATGGCATATGCTGCAAAGTCCGGAACCACAAGAGGGAAGAGTGGTTATAAAGGGGATGTTCGCTCACACCTGCTCAAGATTACTGCAGATACTGCCTCCATGTTTACAGAAGATGGAAGCGCGGTTAGAGATGATGATACCAGGGCAGCTTCACTGAGTCCCGGACACGCCTGCCTGGGTTGTCACAACGATGATCCCGATGATGGAATACCTGATAAAACTCTCGAGGAAGCTGCCGCCGGTGCAGCAGGAATGCATGTGGATGCTACCAGGGTAGCAATCTCCAATGAACTGAATCTTGGTATCTATCCCAATCCTTCCAGCGGACCAACCAGGATCAGTGTTGATCTTCCATCGGCTGGCCAAGTGGGGCTAAGCATTTACAATGCATCGGGTCAGGTTGTATATGAACTGAATCGTGTTGTATATCCCCAGGGCACTCAGGAGATTTTCTGGGATGGAAGGAGCAATAACGGCTCTGAGGTTAATCCGGGTTACTACTTTATCAAAGTTTCGTCGGGTGCCTTGACTGCCGTGGATAAATTGGTTCTGATGAAATAAATATCTGGCTATAGGTTAATAACATTTTTACATTTGAGAAGGCTGTTCGTGTTCGGACAGTCTTCTTTTTTTTAGCAACCCGATCACCCTGCTTCGAGAACCACCTGTACCGGTAAATATCCAAAAAACGATATGTTGCAAAACATTGTGCACAAGGAGCAACATTGAGAAACTGGTTCATTGTGTTTCTTATCCTTTTCCAGTTAATTCCATTTAAGAATTTGTAAGTGAATAGAGTACCCAACTGTAAAGGCAGGTCTGTCTGGATACTGTCGATGAAAGCATCGATATTTAGCGATTTGAATTCGGTTAGGAAGTAAAAATCCAGCTACAAATCCCCTTTGTGAATCATTGACCTATATGAATCTCCTGGATATTTTTAAGCAAAATCTTTAAGCTATGAAAAAGAATATCTCAATTATTACTTTGTTAAGTGGATTTGCGCTGCTTATTGCAGGTGCTTTAATCCTTAGTAGTTGTGAAGGCCCCATGGGTCCTGCAGGGCCTGCTGGTGCTGACGGACAAGATGGTGCTGATGGTATAGATGGTGTTGATGGCACCGATGGCACTGATGGAGTTGCCGGTAATGCGGTTTGTCTAAACTGTCATACAACTGCTGTAAAAGATGCGATTACGGCACAGTGGGAAGCCTCTGTGCACGGAATTGGTGCTAGTGTTGGGTATGCAGGAGCTAGAAATGGATGTGCCAAGTGTCACTCCCATGAAGGTTTCGTAGAAACTGTGTGGACAGGTCAGGATACAACAGCAGCTAATATCCCGCTGCCACAACCTGTGCAATGTAAAACCTGTCATGCTTTTCATTCCTCACTTGATTTTGAGAATGAATCTAACTCAGCAATACGACAAGAAATGGCAGTGACGCTGATGACAGGAGATGGAGAGGTGGAATTTGACAACTCCGAGTCAAACCTTTGTATGAATTGCCACCAATCCAGGAGAAATCCAGCCGATGACAGTGATGGATCAGCCATAACGACGGTAGGGCGTCATTATGGTCCGCACCATGGTCCGCAGGCCAACTTCCTCAATGGATTTGGAGGGTATGAATTTAGAGCAGCTCTAGGTACCAGTGGTGCTCACGAATCCGGATCAGACTGCGTTAGCTGCCATATGACTGCTGGAACTGAGACAGGAGAACATACCTGGATTCCAGGGATTGAAGGTTGTACGGGTTGTCATGCTGATGCCACTGATTTTGATGTCAATGGAGTCAAAACCGAGATTGAGGGACTGATGACAAACCTGGCAACAGCCCTTTTCACTGCCGGAATGATAGATGCAGATGGACATGCCATCGAGAGTGTCTCCTACCAGGCAGATTCAGTGGGAGCTTTGTGGAACTTCCTGTTAATCATGGAAGATGCCAGCACTGGTATTCACAATCCGGCTTACGCCAAAGCGCTATTGAACAGTTCACTGAGTGTGTTTAACTAGACTGACTTAACTGCAATAAAAAAGGCTCCCAAATCGGGGGCCTTTTTTAATGAACACATATTATTTCCATCCCGGCGATTGTATTTCTAACCTGTATCGCTGATCTGCTTGAGGCGTTGGTAATCGATCACTTCGATGGATTTTCCATCCATTTTAATAAGCCCCTCTTCATTGAACTCTTTTAACATCCTGATCACAGTTTCGGAACTCATCCCGGAAAGTTCTGCAAGCTCTTTGCGGGACAAGGGCAGGTCAAACTCGGTATTTTTAAAAATCCTGTCGGACAGACAAAGCAGAATATCTGCCAACCTCCCGAAGGCCTGCTTAAAGGTCAGACAGAAGAACCGGCCATAAATCTGTATGCTATTGGCACTCAGGATATCGATGATATCCCTCACAAATTCGGCATTCTGCTCCATCAGTTTTCTGAAGGCATTTACATCGATCTGTCTAATCTCTGAGTCCATATAGGCCATGGCAGAATATGGAAAATTGGAGTGTTCTTCAGATATTGAAGCCAATCCCAGGAAATTGCCGTCTGGAATGACCCTCAATACCAGTAAATTAGATCCACTCTCCAGGAAGACTTTGGCCAGTCCTTTTTCCATATACATCACGTGAGATACAAAACCACCCTGTTTGCAAATCATTTCACCCTTACGGTATTTGATCGTCACCGAGTTTGCATCCAGAAAATCCTTCTGTTCACGTGTCAGCGAATCAAAACACCTGCACTGATGGTGACTTAAGGTACAACCTGAAAATCTTGAGGCATCTTCCATTGACTGGTTTTCAGTTCAGAATTCAAATATACAAAAGAATCATAAAAAAGTATGATCCATATCAGCTTTCTGATAAATCCAGATCAGTTCAAACATATGGATATTACAGCGGCTTTTTCTTTGGCAATTCCCCTAAAACCATAATCTTTACAACCAGATACACCCCACGTGAATACTGGTTTTTCGACTGGCATATTTTATAAAAACTTAATAGATACTCACTGAAGAAGACTGGGTTATGAAAGATTTGAGAATTGGATCGGGTTTGGTAGCGATATTTGTTATTTTGGGTTTTGCAGGGATTGCATGTACCAATTATACCATACCAGGAAAAGATAGTTCAAAAGTCTCAGCAAACTCCTGTGAAGGTTGTCATACTGATTTGGAACGACTGATCGCTGTACACTCGCCTGATACGGCTGCGCCAGCAGGAGGATGTGGAGGAGATGCTCCTCATTATGAACCTTATGACCGGGTATTTATGGGTGGAGATGGTTTTGATGCCTATAAGGAATCGGGTCACTATGCAGTGGGATGTACAGGTTGTCACAACGGAGATGGCAATACCGGAGAGAAGAACCTTGCTCACTCTGGGGATTTCATTAAGCACCCCTCCATGTTTTACGAAGAGAAGTGTGGTACCTGCCATCAGGAGATAACACAAAATTTCACCACCAGTATCCACCAGGGGACCGGACAGAAAAGAAAGGTGACCATGCGAAGTGGATTAAGCGGACCTGAAGAATTCGATTTGCTTCCTGCTCACCAGATCGAAGGGTATAACAACAACTGCGCACAATGTCATGGCACCTGTGGAAACTGTCATGTCGTTCGTCCACCAGTGGGAGGAGGTGGTCTCTCAAAAGGACACAATTTCAATAAGACCCCCGATATGCTTAATGTCTGTGTCACATGCCATGTTTCGAGAGGTGGTCATGCATTCCTTGGAGTTGCCCCGGGCACCAAACCGGATGTTCACTTAAAAGAGCAGGGGTTCGATTGTCTGAGTTGCCATGATGGCCATGAATTACATGGTGATGGAGCACCGGTTGACCAAAGGTATGCTTATTCAGAACTGCCAAAGTGTGAGGATTGCCATTCGGGAATTGAAGCAGCCAACAATTATCACTCCAAACACTTTGAGGACTTTAATTGCCAGGTATGCCATTCACAGGAGTACAATAATTGTGGGAGCTGTCATATTCATGGAGAAGGGGCCAGGATCCCATCCTATATGGACTTTAAGATCGCAGCCAATCCGCTGCCTGATATCAAAGAAGGATACGAATTGGCGCTGGTTCGACGTACACTTGCTGCACCAGACAACTGGAAAGAGTATGGTGTGGAAGAGTATGCCAATTTTAGTGCTCACCCCACATTCAACTATACAACACCTCATAACCTCCTGAGGTGGACCGAACGGACCCAGGTTGAAGGAGGAAGTTGCTCGCAAAACTGCCATATCCGCAGAGAAGGGGATTCATTGATCAATAAGGAGCTTTACCTGTTCCAGGCTGACCTGCTGGAATGGGAGCTTGAAGCTACCACTCCTATTACAGTAGATGGTAAGTTGCCATCTTACTGGACTAAGTAATCAGATTGTAACTCGAAATTATAAATGTTAAACCAATAAATACCAAGATTATGAACAAGACAAGAATCTGGATGTTAGCCATCCTTTTTATTTCATTCGCCGTAGTATCCTGCAATAAGGAAGAGGAAGATCCGATAAATGAGGCTGAGATACTCATTGAATATCTTGAATCGATGGATTCTCCGCTGGGGAAAGATTACGTGAACACCGATATGGCAGCCATTAAGGTTGCTGAACATGTAAGAGGTCTGAATAATGCCGGTAAAGTATATATCGTAGATATTCGCTCTGCAGAAAGCTTTGCTACCGGTCATATTGAAAATGCAAATAATGTTGCAGCCGGTGATGTACTGACTCACCTGGATGCAGCCGATCTATCTGGTTATGATGAAATATCCATTGTATGCTACAGCGGACAGACAGCAGGTTGGGTTACCAGCCTCCTCAGAATCGCTGGATATGACAATGTCTATTCCATGAAATGGGGAATGTGTTCCTGGCATGAAGATTTTGCCGGCAGCTGGCCAGGCAATATATCCAATGGCCTTTCTGCCTTGTTTGAGTCAGATTCACCTGCTAAAGATGCAGCCAGTGATCTGCCAACGTTAAGTACTGGTAAAGAGACTGGACAGGAGATACTTGAATCGCGCCTCTCTACTACGTTTGCTGAAGGATTTGCAGAAGCCAAGGTTTCCAATACCGAAGTGTTTGCCAACCTTGATGACTATTATATCATTAACTATTGGGCAGAAAGTGACTATACCCATTATGGTCATGTTCCCGGAGCTATTCAGTATACCCCAAAAGAGACCATAAAACTTACTGCTGATCTTAAAACTTTGCCTGCAGATAAAACTGTTGTTGTTTACTGCTGGACAGGACAGACTAGTGCAAACATGGCAGCCTATCTGCGCCTGATTGGATATGATGCAAAATCATTGCTTTTCGGAGCCAATGGCATGATCTATGACGATTTGGAAAGCCACAAATGGAGTGATGGTGCCATTATGGGTTACGAATATGTAACGGACTAAATAATTCCTGAAATTTTCAAAGAATAGAAGGGCTGTCTTATCCGGGACAGCCCTTTATTATATTTATATTGGTTATATATTAATCCGGTTTATCATAAAATGGCCCGGATATTGAAGTGTTTTATAGAGAATTGATATTTTTATAAAAAAAGAACTTACATCAAACTTAAATCTTTAGCTATGTTACTCAAGAGAACCTTATTTTTTGCGCTGCTGGCTCTGTTTGCAAGTGGTACGATGCTTGCCCAGAATTTCAAGTACATTGGCGCTCCAAAATGCAAAATGTGCCATAACAAACCCGCCAAGGGTGAGCAGTACAATGTATGGTCGAAAGGTCCGCACGCCGGTGCCATGAAATCATTAAGCAGTGAGCAGGCAATGGAAATTGCCAAAGAAAAAGGCATTGCTGATCCCACAACCGATGCCGGTTGCATCAAGTGCCACTCCACTGTAGGCCATATCGATACCAAACTGGCAGCCAGTATTAAAATCGTTGAAGGGGTATCATGTGAGTCCTGTCACGGTCCGGGTAGCATGTACAAAGGTGCATCGATTATGAAAAACCAGGAACTTGCTATGCAAAAAGGATTGATTCTTCCCACAGAAGAGGTGTGTAAAACATGTCACAATGAGGAGAGTCCAACCTATAAGCCATTCGTTTTTGCAGAGAAAGTGGCTGAAATTGCGCATCCAAATCCATCAAAGTAAGAGAAGCCAATCTTTGATCATACTGATTTAATAGAAATCCTTTGGTTTTTTTTAACCAAAGGATTTTTATTTCTTTGGCATCGTACTGATATAATATAATCTTGAATATTGTGAGAAATCTAATTATCGCAGGACTTATCATGGTCCTGGTTGGCTGTAGCAGCAATTCAACAGGTGAATATACCACCGTGAAAGTTAAGGAAGTAGAGCAGGTAGGTAGTTATAGCTATCTGCTTGTAAAAGCCAAAGGACCTGAATATTGGCTGGCAGTACCCTCCATGGAAGCAACTCCTGGAGATACCTACCATTATCAGGGAGGGATGCTTATGACGGACTTTTACAGTAAAGAACTTGACAGGACCTTTGATAAAGTCCTGTTCCTTGAGGCGTTATTTAGTGAACTCCCTTTGGCAAATCAGAACTCCCCTTTGACAAATCAGGGATCACAGGGATCCCAGGAATTCTCATATGAGAGCATGGTGACCATTGAAAAGTCAGATGTTAATATGGAAACCGTTGAGGGAACCATCACCATATCCGAGCTTTTTTCTAATCCTGGAGCATATGAGGGTAAAACAATCCGGGTAAACGGAGAGGTGACGAAATACAATGCGGCAATCATGGAGCTTAACTGGGTGCATATTCAGGACGGGACTGAGTTTGAGGGAAAGTTTGACCTCACTGCCACTTCAATTGAATCGTTTGAGGTAGGAACTACAGTAACCCTTGAAGGAATCCTTGCTCTGAACAAGGATTTTGGTTATGGCTATAGCTATGAAATTCTATTAGAAAAAGCAACAGCGGTCCATTAATCTGACCGCCGTCACTATCTTTTTGAGCGAAAACACTCTATCCGGCAAGGAAGGAGTAGATAATAAAACCTACCAGGATCACGCCGGTGGCCAGTGCGAGGAATCCAAAGAGTTTAATTAGTCGCATGGAGTCCTTTGAGTATTCCTTCTCGGTGACTAATTTTTCCAATTCACCGGAATCTTTTAGTTCCTGATATTCACGGGGCCGTTCATGCTTGAAATGTTCCAGTGGCATATGGCCGGTAAAGATCACAGTATCCATGGGGAAGGCTTCCGGACGAAAATGGGTATTGAAGAAATGGACGGTAAAAATAAAGCCTACCGCCAGTAATGCTTCATCGCTGTGGACAATTTGAGATACATTGATTACCCAACCGGGTAGGAACTTTGTGAAGAAGATGGGGAACCAGAGCACCAATCCGCTAAACCCAATGATCGCAACACCCCAGAATACAGCGATATAGTCAAATTTCTCCCAGTAGGTCCATCTGCCATAATTGGGCCGGGGACCTTTGCCCATGAACCATTTTATGGTAGCCCAGAAGTCTTTAATATCCTGCATGTTGAACCATAAGGAATTTTTGCCGAATATTAATCCCGCAAGGGAAAGCTTTTTCTGTCTTTTTATTTTTACCAGGTTGTACACGTGAAAGCTAAAATACCCGAAGGTGATTACGGCACCAATGCGATGTAACACCCCTGCCGTTTCTACACCACCTATAAACCTGGAGAGGAATTTCGCCCACTCCATATGGGCAAATTTCAGCATCATTCCTGTCAGAGCCAGCAAAATGAAGCTTATGATCACAAATAGATGGGTGATCCGCTGACCTCTGTTAAACCGTTTGATATAAAGATTACCCTCCTCTTTGCTTTCAACCTTTCTTTTCTTCAACCTCTCCTTCAACGATCTGGGCAACCACATGAGCAGATGAATGCCAAAGAAACTAAAAACTGCAAGCAGAAGAGTTGTCATGAAAACATAGGCAAAATTCATACGTGGATCATCCTTGTGGGTGGCATGGCTCAGGTAATCGGAAAACCGTTTATTTGCCCCCACATGGCAGGCAGCACAGGTATTTACAAGATTCTCCTGAGAAGTCATAGATTCCGGATTGTCAGCTTTCAGAATATTATGGGCTCCATGACAGTCCGAACACCTTGCCGACTCATAGTAGCCAAGCTGATAGGCTTTCCCATGATAGGTTTCCATGTAGGTCTCGGCCGTCTCCTCATGACAGGAGCCGCACTGGGTAGTCACTTCATTCATGAACTTATCCTGCTTGACATCAGAGATCACATGTGCACTATGGCACTTAACGCAGGTTGGATATTCCTTTCCCTTGTTGTCAAGTGTGAATGCATGGTCACTTTTTTGATATTGTTCATAGATCCCTTTATGACAATTACCGCATGTTTGCTGAACATTTGCAGGGTGAATGGAGGATAGTTCATTGGTCTCCTTGAGCATGAGGTGGGTAGTGTGACAGTCGGTACACACCGCACTAACTGTTAATCCTTTATTTGTAAGCCCATGGCCATGAACACTTGAAGAGTAATCAGCCAATGCATTTACCTCCTTTAACTCGGTTGTCAAAGGCGCTTTTCCGTTCTCCCGATGACAATCGCCACAAAGTTCGGGTATGGCTGTTCTGTAAACAGGTGATGTATCGTCATACCTTGATTTAGTACCGTGACTTCCATGACAATCAGTACAGTAGGGAGCATTTTCCGTTTCATGGTAGTGAGCCTGTCCGTGACCACTAGCAAAATAGTTGTCAAATACCTCTGCATGACAGGCTGAGCAATCCACCGGCTGGTTGGTGGAACAGGGTCGTTTCAGGTGGTCTGAAACTGCTGTATGGCATTTGGCACAATGAATATTCTTATGAACTGAATTTGGCAGTTCAAAAGGATCTCTGTAAAGTGATACCCGTTCATTACCCACCATTTTATGGATATCTTCATCTTTATGGCACTTCATACAGGTATTGTCAGAGATCCTGGCCTGTATCTTTGGTACGTCGATTTTATGCGGGGGATGACAATCAGAGCAGGCAGGAATAATCGATGGATCCTTTTCCCACAGTTCACCTTTGATCACCTTCTTATGGGCCTCTTCAATCCTGGTATGGCACTTCATACAGGTCCTGGCTATTCTGTTTGGAGATATTGATGAGTTAGAACTGGAATGGGGTAGTACAAGGTGGTTGCCATGGCAATCGTTACAGGTGGCAGTAACAATAAGGCCAGACTCAAAAAGGCCTTTTCCATGAATGCCCTGGGTATAGTTCTCAACAATGTTGTGTTCAGACACCTCATAGATTCTGGCCACCACTTCTCCCTCCCGGTGGCATTTTCCACAGAGGAACGGAATATTCATCTTGTAGGTCCGGGACTCAGTATCGGAGTAGTGCAGAATATCGTGGGTGCCATGGCACTCCTTACAACTGGGTGCATGTGGGTCATTCATCAATAGTGCCTGCCCATGGACACCCCGGGTATTATTTGCCATTGGCTCTGTATGGCACGTGCCACAATTGACAGGTTGCAGATCCTCAGGATGTGGAAGGTCATCCACATCTATATCGGAGTGGCAGGAAACACAACTGTTGTTATGGTGTACAGATCCTGCAAAAATAGTGGTGTCAATAAACATGGATACCGTTCTTCCATTCCGCTCTTTGGTCAGATCGGGATCCTCGTGACACATCATGCAATCTTCATCAGATTGGGCATTAACCTGCCCAATGAATGGTCCGGGTACAAAAAGTAAGATGAGCCAAAAGGCTCTTGTTATGCTTGTGAAAGATCTGGAGTTGTAAGCCATTTTTACAGAGTTCAAAGACACTGTTAAAATAGCAATTTTAAGATATTTTTATTCACATATCTTAAAGTGTTAGAGTAATTTATATCTAATCTGAATATGTTTTGAGATCCATAAATTAAATGCTTCTATTCATGCTCCTCGTGATACCCGTTGATCATACTTTTAAATAATGTTCCCGGTTTATCTCCAAGGGTACAGGTATAAATATGAATAAGGAGAAAAAGGGAGAGCACGAAACCCACAATGACGTGCAACACATCATAGAATACAAGTCCGCTGATATTAAAAACATGGTATGAGATCATCTCCGGAAACATCAATGCAATTCCAGACACGATCAGCAATGGCATCCCAAAGTACATCACAATCACATAAGCAAACTTCTGAAGAGGGTTGAATTTTTGCTTTTCAGTGATGGGAAAGGGATGCGGCACCTTTTTGAATATCCCCACAGCATAGTATATGAACTGTTCCCAGAGATTGACAACCAGATTCTTTCTCCATTTCCTGTAAAACTTTCCATTCCTGGTCACCATATTACCTATAACGAAAATTCCGTAATTGATGGTAACGATAATAGCAGTCACATTATGAATACCAACTGCGGTTCCAAAACGCATCAGGCTAAATCCGGAACCGGCATAATGGAGGGCGATCCCTGTAAAGATTAACAATAAAAACATGAGCGCATTGATCACATGCCAGATCCTGATCCATACCGGATAGAGGTATATTTTAACAGCAGCCATATTATTTATTTTTCAATTTGAGAATACGTAAGAGTGTATGAAACAGAATAACCAGGAAAGTCAAGGCAAACACCAATACACTGAGCCTGTTGAGGAAAACATTCTGATTGGCCCCAATCACATAGGAATTGCTGATAATAATACTATTTGCAAATCCAGCTCTCCTCTCCTCCTTGATCTGAAATTTATACAGGGTATGCATCAGACGAGAATCCCTTGAATGGCACTCCACACAATTTTGTACAGCGTCCGTTTTAGGCATGATCTTATGGGCGATCAGAATGGAGTCATTGATCTCGGTGTGGCACTCTATACAGCGTACACTCCTGAAGTGTGCCACCTGATTGGGGAGCCAGTCGTGACTCTCCACCACATTTATCTCCTCTCTTTCTGTCAGGAGCATAAATTTTTCGAAATTAGAATGACAGCTCAGACACATCTCGTTGTCATACAGCACTGCCTCATCAATATCATCAGCATTTCGCATGAAAGCTTTATAGGAGTGCGGATCATGGCACTTCCAGCAGGTGAATTCATCCATGTTATGAATGCTTTCGGCAACCTCCATTTCAATATCCTCGAAATGGTATTGGGCAAAACTTTCATCATAGCCATGGCAATCCATGCAGAGTAACATCTCCTCCATCCTGGCCTCAATTGAATGTGGGAATTCCTCAAAACCATAATTGTGGCAATCACCACAGGAAAAGGATTTGTGAACTCCGGAATAATATGCATCCCGGTCAATGATATTGCAGATACACATCTGAACAGTCATGGTTTTACCGAGCTCGGGATCTTCAATGGTGTACTTTGGTTCACCATGGCACCTGAGACAATTTTCATTTTCATCAACATAGTCGCTGACTTCGTAAAATGAGGGCTTTATCTTCAAAGTATCTGCCGGTTGAGCACCGAGGGTCAGCGTTGCTATTGCAAGGAGGAGGGTTGAGAATACTATTATTGGGATTTTCATATTTAGAACCTTATTGAGATATTAAAACCAAACTGGAAATCTCCGTCAAAGGGATTTCTATCGTTGAAAGCGACACTCCGGTTCTTCACAATGGAGTTGTAGTTGGATGCGAATACCCTGAATGAGTGGGTGCTGGTTCCAATTTCCACACCGAGGGCCATGTTCGGATAAATTGTTTTTGCATTATCACCTGTAGGCTGAACCAGGGGCTGGTCATATTCAAATATGATGGAATGAAAGCCTAAAACCTGAAAGCGTCCACCAAAATTGATTGAATAATTGTCATTCCTGTAACCTTCCGGTACAGCATTGTAGTACACAAAAGTCGGGGCAACCTGCAGGCCAATTTTCTCTCCAATTTTCCTGGATGCAATCAACTGGTGCAGGTATGATATGCGGTAAACGAACGAATAGTCAGCTTCCGGTCCGAAATATTTAGCGTCCCTGGCATCGAGCACTGCATTTCCGTAATAGGAGAGGGATACCGGTATTCTTCCCGATGTGGTCTGACTCAGGATGCTGTATTTCCATTCCAGCTCCTGTTGCATATAAGCCCTAGTGGTCCCTAATCCAAGCATGATCTTGTCACTGATTCCATATGAGAATCCCAGCCTTGTGTTGGCGCTCCCGAAAATCCCAAAAATATCAGCGATCTCCTTGATTTGAGAAAAACGGTGTTGGATCTCAAAAATCTTTTGCCCTTTGTATGGTGTGACCGTAGTCTGGTTGTCGATCAGGGTAAGGGTTTCGAATGGTGGAATAATGGGGCTATCCTCCTCCTGGGCAAGGGAAATAGCTGGCACAAGAAATGCAATAATGCAGGCAATGGAAGTTAAATGAATATATTTTTTCATAGCTAATAGTTTTGTCTTGGGTTTAATTGTTTTCGGCTCCGTCCTGGATCCATCCAAGGATTTGCAATATCTCATCTTCTGTGGACCGGCCATCGTGGGTTCCTGAAAAAACCTGGTACAATACACTTTCGCAGGGGAAATCGGCGTCCACATAACCTCCGTCCATGAGTTCATCATAGGCCCAGCCTGCACTCAGGTCAGGCGCTTGGCTCCCGGAATGACAGACAACACAATTCCTATCGAATATGGGTTGAATATCTGCAGTGAATTTTGCACTCATATCCCCCTCCGGACATGGTGGTGTCGGTATCTCATATTTGGAACACCCTGCAAGGATTAAAATCAGCGAACCTGTCAAAATAATTATCACTCTTCTCATGTCAAATATTTTAAGAATTTTCAGGTGAAGCTTCGCAAAATAGAAGTGATTAAATATAGATGTTATCAGAGACGAGGAAAAAGAATTCAAAACGACATATAATATGTTTTTTATCGAGATAGATCAGCTTTATCGCTGACCCATATCAGTGCTGCATCTTTTTTTATGTATATTGCAGCATACAACGATCAACAGCAAACTAAAAATGAATGTAGAAAAGCTATGTATTGGGTGTGAAAATTGTAATGAGAAAGCACACCTGTTTCAAGCTTTAAGTAATGAAGAGTTGGAGCTGATCAACAAGGACCGTTACTCAGTTCGATTTCATGAAGGTGAAGTGATTCTCAAACAGGGTACCCAGGCCAACTATTTTATTTCAGTCATTGAGGGATTCGCCAGGATGTACATTGAGGGGCATAATGATCGCAAACTGATTTTGGAGTTTATCAAACCCTGGAGGTTGATTGGGGGGCCGGGAGCACAATTGAATGATAAACACAGGTATAGTGTAGTCGCTGTTCGGGAGACACTGGTTTGCTTTATCGATTCTAATAATTTTAAGAAGGTACTGTCTGCCAATTCGGAATTCTCTGATCAATTCCTTGCTATGTGTGGTGGAAATTATAACAGAGCCCTTGAGAGGATGGTTGGTTTGAGTCAGAAGCAGATGCATGGCAGGATTTCGGACGCCCTGATCTATTTGGCCGAAGAGATCTATTTGGGTACCACCATTGGCGCAGAGATATCCCGGCAGGACATTGCAGATTATACAAGTATGTCAAAAGATAGTGCTATCCGGATACTGAAGGAATTTGAGAGGGATAGAATCATCAACCTTAAAGGCAGGATCATTGAGATCCTGGATAGTAAAAGGCTACATGCCATTTCACAGATGGGATAACCCTCAAATTCTTTATGGGTTATGGTGTCAATTCAATGCTCTTCTACCTTTTGAAAATAGAGGTCCTGGAAATCATAACTAAAATCGATATCCGGTGAAATCCCTTTCATCTTTAGAGTGACCGCTTTTCCTTCTTCATCCAAACTAAATAGGGCAAAAGCATCAGCGT
>JBDLIX010000127.1:0-15655 GCA_039714655.1 Bacteroidota bacterium | reverse complement strand
AACAGGTCCGTTTAATATGGAGGCGTCATGCTTGCGAACTGCCTCTATGAAATTGGCAAAATGCCCGTCTGTTCCTCCTGCACCTCTGGCCATCCCTGTGCCCGATTCTCCTCCATCTTCTCCTGATTTCCCGGGTTCTCTGTCCCTTCCTAAATAGGTCTTATACTTATCATACCCATCCACAACCATAATTCCTTTATCACCATAAAAAATGTTACCAACTGTGGCGCCTTCTTCTGTGTTTGTACACCAGGGGCGTACTTCAAATTGTATAATTTTATTCTCCTCGGGGTAATTATAAACAGAAGTAAGTACTTCAGGCACCTCTTTGCAATCGTCCCAAAGGAATTTTCCACCCATGGAAGTGATCTTTGTGGGAAGGCCCACATCCAATCCCCACATGCAAAGATCGGTTTCATGAATGCCCTGGTTACCCACATCGCCATTTCCATAATCCCAGTGCCAGTGCCAGTTGTAATGCACCAGGTTTTCTGTAAAGGGTCGCTTTGGAGCAGGTCCGGTCCAGAGATCATAATCTACTCCATCCGGAACAGGAGAGAAGCCTTTATCTCCAATATCACCCCTCCAACGGAATACAAGGCCCCGGGCCATGTAAACCCTGCCAATGTAACCATCACGTAATAGCCCTATTGCCTCGTTAATGGCTGGCGAACTTCTTAGTTGCACCCCATGCTGAACAATACGATCATACTTCTGGGCCGCCTCGACCATCTTACGACCTTCCCATATATTATGTGAACCCGGTTTTTCTACATAGACATCTTTACCGGCCTGGCAGGCCCAAATAACGGAAAGTGCATGCCAGTGGTTGGGAGAGGCAATAGCTACCACATCTATATCCTTGTTATCCATCACACGGCGAAGATCCTGCTCAAGAGCCACATCTTTATCGTATGTCTCTTTAAAGTCCTTCTGTCGTTTTTTCAGAATGTTCATATCGGGGTCGCACAACGTAGTAACCTCTACATTGTCCTGAACCATCAGACCTTTGACATGGCTCTTACCACGGCCATTCAGGCCTAAAACGGCAGCATTGATACGGTCATTCGCCCCAAATACTCTCGCTGGAAGAATTGTAGGAGCTACAATTGCAGCTGATCCAACTACAGCTGTTTTCTTTACAAAAGATCTTCTTGATTCCATATTCAGTTGTGTTTAGTTTACTTGAAAATCTAAATTTATTTAATTTATTTCATTTCTCACCACCCTTTATTGGTTTTGATAATGTGTAAGCAGGTCGGCTTTCCATCTCTATGGCATTATGGCTGAAGAAGGGATAGACACTCCATTCCACACAGGTCAGCACATCCGGTTGGTTGTCTCCGTCCACATCCCCTATCCACGGGTGCGGACCATGATTGGTCACTTTAACTGGCTCGCCATAACAAGCAAAAGTTCTTGGGGCTGCAAATAGAGGTGCACTCTTTGTACCTACATTTCGTAACAGGTAGATGCTTGAATTTCCGGTTGAACCGGCACAGGAATATATCAGGTCAGTTAGTCCGTCTGCATCCCAGTCGGTTGCCTTGAACGATTCGGTCCAATGGCTCTTCCGATTGACGATCTTATCATCGATTAGTCGCCCATCTGCCAATGTCACAGCATAATCTTTTTTCAATCGTAGTTTTCCTTCCTTGTCATAATATTGGGTGAAGAGGGTGGCTTTGTGGGTGTAACCGTCGTGGGTGATAAAATCCATCAGTCCGTCGTTGTTCCAGTCAGCAAATGCTGCACCGGTTCTCCACAGAAACGGGCGCTCTTTTTCATACGGATAGGGAAGGCGTTTAAGGGTTGTGTCTATGGCGCGGCGGGCGGAGAGTGATCGTAATTGGGGTGAATCCGGATATCCATCGCAAATGATCTGAAATTGGGGACCAAACTGAGGTTTTTCAGGGGTTCCAGTGTTTTTATACCAGAAGATTCTGTTGGTTTCATTGGGAAGGATCAGGTCTGGCAGTCCATCGTTGTCCCAGTCAATGAAGACTGGAAATGGATAGCCCATGTTATGCCAGTTCTTTCCGCCAAGGATCTTATCGCGGGTGAGGCGAATGGGCTTTTCCCCGGAGAGGATATATTGGCTCTCAGAGAAGGCAATCTTTTCGTTTGAACCCTCATTTATAACAATGCGGGGCCACCCATATCCTCCACCTACCAAGAGATCCAGGTCCCCATCGTTGTCCCAGTCACACATGTATGGCCATGCCTGATCTGACAGGGCCATCACAGCTGAAACTGAACTACACAGGCCGGAGTTTTCAAACTGCGGCGGAGTGCTGGCTCTATTGGTCTGTTCAAAGAACGACAGTTTTTCGTAATGTTGGTGACTGATCAATAACCCGCGGCGTGGACCGTCGTTCACTGCTGTAATAGCACGCGGAAATGGAGTATTGATATCACTGAGTGGTTTGGAGGAGTCGAATTTTGGTACGCCGCCACCAAGATTCTCTTTCCAGACAACACGGTAATTTGAAAGTCCCTCCCCTGCTATCTCTTCCAGACAAACGGCGTCCAACAACTTGTCTCCATTGACATCATAAAAACAGGGATCTTTACCGGCATGGATGGAGTCACCTTTTGCCAGTCTGATGGGCCAGCCTTCGGGATTTGTGTTTCTCAAATAGAGACTACCAAGGACAAAATCCACAGCACCATCCTGATTGAGATCAACTGCACGACAAGAATTCCATTGATCTGTCTGCCGTAGCACGCTGTCACTGGCCACAAATACCGGCATTCCACCGGTATCCTGTTTCCCTGAGTTTAAGTAGAAGAAGAACTGATCACTGCCGCTTGGACAATAGACAATATCGGGGAGATTATCATGGTTGAGATCAACGAAGTCGGCAAACATATAGATTTTACTAAAAAACTTAAAGTCAGTCGAATCGATATGTGAAACGTACCGAATACGTACCAGGTCACCAAACTCAAGATCCTCAGTGTTACCTACCCGGGGATAGCAGATGATCCCGTCCCAGGGCCAGCCAGGCCGGTAAGCATAATTCCAACAACCCACCAGGTCACACTTTCCATCACCGGTCAGGTCAATCAGCCGGGCGGGGTAGGAGATTCCCACCGGTCGGGGCTCGCCGGCATTATAGCGTAACAGATCGCCCACACCCACCGGAGGGGTGTAAGCTTTGGGCTTAAGGAAGGGTCGTTTTGGGGCAGTACTAAAATGAATTTCAAAAGTTCTGTGTTCCGGATTGGTAATGACCCATTCCAACCGGCCCCGGTCGTGGTAAGCAAAATCTTCGGAGAGGGCAAAGGGGACGGGCTGGCCGTTTACCTTATGGAATATGGCAATAGAATTGGGATCAAGCGCACCCGGCAACCCGGCCTCGGAGATAATTTTTTCAAAATCGATCATCGGGTCCATGGGTACAGAACCGGCAGGCAGATTGGAAGTCACAGTTAAGGTGATGCGGTAGCTGTTCGCTTCAGGTGTGCATGCTGCCAGGAGCATGAACATGAATAATGCAATAGTTTTCACTTTTGCTCCATATTTAAGGGTTTTTTAAGGACCGGAGGAGGAGCTGCCCGTGGTGTCTGCAGGTGCAGATCGATCCAGGCATAAACCAGCTCCCGCGAGCTATAACCAAACTGATGGGTTTCACCCCGTACGTAAAATGAGAATTTTTCAGGTGCGCCAGACAGTTTCCAGAGATCAGCCAGTCGCAAATCCATCATCACACGCTGCTGGTGGCTTTCCGGTGAACCACCGTATTGATCATTTAATGCGACGATATCCAGAAACGGCCGGGGTGCAATCAAAGCAATGATCTCATGCACGTCGATGGGTGGCAGATACCCTGCTGCAAGTTGTTCGCGGAGGTTCCTGAAATATGAGAACTGCCCGCTGGGTCTGGCCAATTCCATATAGGCGGTATTGAAACGAAAAGTAAATGAACCATCTGAACTCCCTGCCACACTGATACGCTGGTCATAGGCTGCCAGGAAAATTGCCGACTGTCCCCCCAGTGAATGACCCAGCGTGGCAATCCGGCTGGTATCGATCATAGGAAGCGACTCAAGCAGATCGATGGCAATGGAAGCGTCATACACAATCTTTCCCATGGCTGACCAACCGGGATGGCGGGCATAAAGTATATCGGTGTGGTAGGTGCCTTCCGGTGGCAGGCGCTGGCCCATGTTGAAGTGATCAGGAGCGATAACAATATAGCCCCGGCGTGCCAGATGGTCCAGATGGGCCTGTTGTGTATGTGTGGGATTCCTCTCCGCAAAACCGGCTGTTACATCTTTACCCTCAACTCCTGTGCCGTGCAGGGCCACAACAGCGGGAGCCGGTTTGTCAAGGTGGAGCGGACTGGCCAGGTAGGCCCATGCACGCTGGTCCGGTTCGACATTGTAACTGATCAGTTTCAGGATGTAGGTATTATCGATTATCGCGGAGTCATGAACCCTTAACTCCAGTGGTGGACGAGATGGCGGTTTTGCAGCGTCGCCGATCAGTTCGAGAAAACGCTGGTTGAGTACTTCACGTTTCGCTGTCCAATCATCCAGCGTCATAATATCCTCCAGCAGATCATCCCAGCCGGTACGGATGGCTGGTGGTGGTACTATTTTTTCATCTACAGGTTTGCACCGGGTTGTAAAAAGCATTACAACACACAATGCAGAGAGAATTAACCATGTTTGCGATTGGAATATACTTTTCATGTCGAGTCTGCTTTTCCTATTCAGGTTTAAAATCGACGGTTGGGGCAACAGCTTTATTGGACATGGGAGGCCACAAGTATCTACCCATAAAGGTTTCAGGGCCGCGATCCACATTCAGGATATTATCGCCGGCATCCGGAAAGAGAGTCTGCCATTTCCGCATCCGGACATTAATGTCCGATCTTAACGACTCGCCCGTGTCATCACCAATTTTAAGTTCAGGGGTTTGGGGTGTCCACGCATAATCTGCCCCACCGTATAGTGAGATCAGGCGTCCGGCCAGATCATTGGCACCCCACAAGCAGATGGTAATTCCAAGGACATTGGGATAGTAGACACCCTGCTGACACCAGATGCGGGTAGCACCGTAATCACCATCATAACAGGTGGAGCGAACGCCGCCACCCATCATTAAAGCAGTCTTGTTCTCACCGCCATATTTTTCCAGTCTATCTGTGATCCGCTGGCTGCCTGCTTCGGTATATTCCCACGGCTCAATCACAACTTCACCGGTGATCCGCTCGGGGAGAGGCCTGCCGCCATGATCTGCCCAGAGGTGCATGGTTATCTCTTTATTATGTTTTTCACCCAGCCTCATCAATATATCATATATATCTCCCACAAGGGTTGTGGGTGTATGTCCATTATCCTCTTCTCCGGGCAGCACCGCCCAGGTTGCTTCATCCAGTCCAACATGTATAACGGCATCATCTTCAAGACAAAGTAAAACCTCCTCATACATTTTTTCCAGCAGCTGGTATGTTGGTTCCCCGATCGCAAAAGATGAACCGCCATACATACCCACAGCTCCAAACAGATCCGGATAGTGATAAACAATGCTCCCCACATGTCCCCAGGACTCCATTTCCGGCATGACTGTTATATGATAAGAGCGGGCATACCTGACGATCTCCTTTAAGTCATCCGCATCAATAGCATAGGGATTCTCCTGTCCAAGTGGCAGTGTCTGAAAGCGAAAACCGTTCAACTCGTCATCAAACAACCGTATATGGAGCATGTTCATCTTCAGATGTGCCATAATCCTGATAATCCGCTTTATGTAAGGCAGCGGAAAGGTGGCACGTCCCATATCAATCATAAACGACCGCAGCTCCAGTTGCGGTTCATCCTGAATGGACAATAATGGAATATACTTCTTTTCAAATGCATCTTCCTCCAGCGGTTTATAACTTATATCCAGCATGTTGCTGCCCCAGTAACTAAATGCCAATAGCTGATAGAGGGTTTGGGCTCCATAGAATTCCCCACTCGCAGTGCTGGCATAAATTGTAACCCCGTTTTCGGTACTCACCAGCTCATAGCCTTCATCGGGCAGGTTATCTTTTCTGATGAAATGAATTTTATATGGGTGGTACCCATCAATATCAAATGATACATCTGAGAACGTTTCAAAAAGGTTTGTAAGAGATTCCAGGGTTCGTTGATGTTCGGGGGCATGGTGCGAAAGCCCGATAACTGAAACTTCTTTGGGGAAAGCAATTTTCTTCTCTTTATAGACAACAGATTCGGGTTGAGGAACAAGATGAATTCTTTTCATAAGTTCCACAGGCCTGTATTGTGCCAATGCCGAACTGGTAAAAAATGAAAAAACCAATATTGCAAAATGTATTCCTATTTTATTCTCAAGCCTCATTGTTTTTCAATTTGATGGTTTGTTTTCCTGGTAATGTTTGCGAAGATCATGAACCGTTTCAAAGATTGTGGTAATTTTTTCATCACCGACCTTATCGTCCATATTAATGCAGCAGATCCCTGTAAGGAAAGGATTCCCCGAATCTTGAACAAGGCGTGTTATGATTTCACGGATATCCTCCTCACTTTGCTCAACAATCTCCACAGGACTAAGTCGGATATTCAGAAAAGTTTCCGGTAAAAACTGGCGCAATTTTTTCACGTCGCCACCCCACCCTACATCAAGAAAATCCAAATGAGGCAATTTTGCAAATGATTCTGCATAGCGGTGCGGATCCGAACCACAATAGTGAATACCAAATGGACGATGCTTTTCGCTCCAGACATGGTCGACAGGACGTAAAAACTGATCATAATTCTCCACTGAGATCATCGTATGCGAACACTCTGAATGCAGGTAAACAGGTTTCCTGAAAAACCGGACATTTCTATTGACCGAGATACTGGTGGTGCCTGTCTCCCTTTCTATACCTTTTGAGAACTTCTCAATAACAAATGCAATTTTTTGAAAATATTCCTGAACCTGATCCGGCTTTTCGAACATTTCAGTAAAAAGCATTTCACCGTGCAAATCCAGTGCAATGTTTAGTATCCCGTTCCAGTTAATATCACCCACCAGATAACCGTACTTTTTCTTGAGACTCTCTGTGAGATCTATAAAGTCGCTAAAGGGTTCACTATGAAAGGCTGCATCAACATCAATAAACAGATCTTCTCTATGGGCCGGAACAACTGTGGGTGGCGTATCCTCCTGATACTTAACATGACAGCCCAACATTTCGGATACCAGGAAACCGGCAGCAAGATGCACAGCCCCTATCTGTGGTAAATCTTGTTTATAATCGGATCCCAGGCCAAAGGCACCCCACCGGTCATAGAGGATCTTTTCCATTTTACGCTCTTCTTCAACCCGTTTGGCAGGATGGTAAAAAAAATCCTTATCAAATATAATACCTTCATGTTTGAACCACCATGAAGGGCTTAATACAATATCTACCGGTAAAATTGGATTATCGAGTAAAGGATTCTTTTTAAAGTCAATCATGGCATATTTACCGATTAGAATAAACCTGTTTTATCACCTGAAGAACTTACTGAGATTTTTCAATTAAAGACCTTGAATACTTTTTATAGGATTTTCATTTGTTAGCCGTTGCGCCGATGCTTCGGAAAGTCCAATCTCTGTGATCAAATTCTTATAGCTCCGACTCATTTCGATCGCAGAACCTGCAAAGCTTGTCTTACCCGGTTCCCTTACAATACGGTCTGCTCCTACTTCAAGTTGCATATTACTGATCCAGTATTTCCCCGGTACAGCACCAGCTCCAGCCATGGCATCGGTGACAATAATACTTTTTTCAAAGCCAACCTGGTCTAAATAGTTTCTTAGCACATAAAAGGGAATATGGATGCCATCTGCAATAAAACATAGCCACAATTGATTCCCCAGCGAAAGCACCCGTTGAATGATGTTATCATGACGGTGTAACACTTCCGGACAGCCATTCCCCAAATGAGTATACATGGTCAGGCCAGCATCAATAGCGGCCTTAAGTTCATTCAGGCTGGTATCACAGTGTCCTGCAGAAACAGTGATTCCATCCCTGGCAAGCATTCTTATCACATGATAGTTGACGTCTGCTTCCGGCGCAAGTGTAACAATGCGGGTCAGTCCATCTGCGGCATCAAGAAGCAGTTTCATCGTATCCACACTGGCAGGGCAAATATGCGCTTCAGGATGG
The DNA here is from genome assembly GCA_039714655.1 of Bacteroidota bacterium. Taxonomy (GTDB): domain Bacteria; phylum Bacteroidota; class Bacteroidia; order Bacteroidales. The sequence goes on along the minus strand of JBDLIX010000127.1, from coordinate 7,499 downwards.
GCGCCACGAAATCCAGGGCTAAGACTTAAAAACGGCCCTTCAATATGTATGCCTAAAATCATCTCTTTTACGAGTGGATCCTGCTCGCGCAGCTCTGCAATACGCCGAAGACGTATTGACATATCCTTTATGCTTGCAGTGATGATCGTTGCAAGGATTCCCTTTACACCATCCTCTTTTAGTTTAGCACAGGCTTTGTGCATATCCTCTGCAGCTAAATCATTCTGATTGAAATCGATACCTGCGTATCCGTTTACCTGTAAATCAATGAAACCATTTATCATACCATTTTCCTTCTTTATAAAAATGAGTTAGGGTAATCAAAAAACAGATCTAGAATTGTAAAATAGCCCACGCAAGGAATATCAGAACCCCGATGAAAATCGTTGCTAAAACAAAACCGGTCCAGTCTTCACGATATCGGACAGCAAAATTTTTCCATCGCTCTTTCCTGAACCATGTGGACACATCAAGCAGTATCAATTCCTGGCCATAATCTCTTGCCAATGGCTTTTTTCCATCTTTTGCTATTTTGTCCTCATCGGAAAGACGCTGCATATTATCAAAGAACTGTTCGGTCCGTTTCTCCTCTTCAGGTTTTGTCAATAAACTGACAATCACAAAAATGGCAAACCCGGCCAGCATTGCCCATCCAAAAATATCCGGTTTCCATTTATAAACAATCTCTATGATTCCCATATCCAGATAATTGAGGAGATAGTATACCAAAAAGGCAATTGCGACACCTGATATGGCCCCATACCGGTTAGCCCGCTTCCAAAGCATCCCGCCAAAAACCATGATGCCCATGAAAGCGGCAATGGTCTCGATAAACAAAAAAGCGTGCAGCACACTTTCAATGTAAACAGCAAACAACACACCCAGTAGTGTGAGTGTAACTCCGGAAATTCTTCCTGTCCACAGTAATTGTTTATCGGAAGGATTCTTATGGATATATTTTGTGTAAAAGTTTTGTGTAAACAATGCCCCTGTATTGACCATAAAATTTGAAGCAGATGACATATTTGCCGCTAAAATAGAAGCGATCATCAATCCGGTAAGTCCAGGCAATAAAAGTTCACGGGAGGCATATCCGAAAGCCATTTCCGGATCTTCAAGATGGTGATTGCTCTGGATTACAAGAGCAGCTACAATCAATCCGGTTAATGCCCAGCCAATTGTAACCAATCGCTTAACGAATGATCCATAAGTCTGACCAACACGTCCGGCCCGTTCTGTACTCCCCATGGCACACATGGATACCATGTGCGGTTGCGCAGTAATTCCAACAATACCATTAATTGCAAGCATTAAGATAGTAAATCCACCCAGGCCCAGGTCACTGCTGTAGAGGTTAAAAAAACCACCAGGCAATACTTCCCGCATACCTGAAAAGCCATGAACTGCATGTAACCCAAAAGGGATAAGCATAAATGACAATGCTATTATCATTAAAGCCTGAATAAAATTTGCATGGGCTGAAGCTACCATACCCCCGAAAAAACTATATACGATAAACGCGACGGTCATTGCCGCAATAATGCCGTTAACAGAGATCAGGTTTCCGGTAGCAACAGCAATGACCTTCCCTCCACCCTTCAGCATTGCACCCTGCGCAAAAACAAAAAAGAGAATAGCAAATACAGAATATAGTACACCCATTTTCCTGCCATATCTGTCTTCAATGATTTCTCCTACAGTGGTTCGTTCACTGCGGCGATACCAGGGAGCAATCAACCAATAGAAGGGGGTAATCACCATATTTTTCCATTGATACCATATGGATGCGAAACCAAGCTGAAAACTTGCTCCGGTCTGAGCAACAAAGTTTTCAGCATGGGTACCTGTACCAAAAGCCTGGCCCATCATAATCCACCAACTGAATTTTCTTTCTCCCCGGAAATAACCATCACTACTCTTAACTCTGCGGCTTAACCAGACACCATAGCCAGTGATAGCCAAAAAATATGTAATAACCACTAATGTATCTACCCAATGATATCCGTTCTTCATATTGTCTTTCCTTATTTAAGAGTAAAATGCCCTATTCGCTTTCATTTTTCGCGCCCAATTCTATTATTTATTTTAATGAGCTCGAACTTACAACATTTTACTTAAAATCTCACAAGTTGTCGAGACAAGATGATTTATTCGAACGACTCTTGCCTGCTTTTTAACTGGAGGATCAGAATTCCAAGCCTGGCCAAAAGAAAGGCGGTTATTCCACAGAGCGGTCCTTCATTGTTTCAATGCATAAAATAGAGACATTTACGAGTGATACCATTGGAATTGGAAAGCATGAGGTTCCAATAAGCAGAAGTTACAGGGATGCAGTCATTGAGAGATTAAGCGGGAGTTGAATAATCACTTTTTAATATTCCCATAAGATAGAAATCCCAGTATCTTCCATGTTGATACATCGCTTCACGAAGCTTGCCTTCGATAATAAAACCATATTTCTTATAGACTTTGACAGCGGCACTGTTTTTCTCTGCAACATGTAGCTGAATCCTATTTAAATTAAGTTCATTGAAGGCATAATCCAGCATGAGTTTTACAGTGTCGGATCCATATCCTTTCGACCAGTTTTCTTTGTCGGCAATACCTAAATAGAAAGTGGCCATTCTCCCTATCCAATCGATACGAACCAGGGCAGTTTGCCCAACAGGCTGGTTGTCAGCTTTACTGCAAATGGTTAATAATATTGCATTTGGGTTGTTAATTAAAGTGCTGATTTTTTCTTGCTGGGTTTCAGCATTGGTTGGCAGCGCATAGAAAAGAGTCTCCCGTGGATCGGGATGATTTTCAATCCGGGTTACCATCGCTAAGTCATTAGCTTCATATGCTCTCAGATAAACTTTTTCCCCATTTAGAAAGGTTTCTGGTGCTGATTCCTTCATCTGTTGCAGGTTGTATTTAATTTTTCTCAAATATATTTGTCACACAAAATACAGAATTTTTATTGCTATTTCCTTCTCGGTCATTTTCGATAAATAAGTATTGAATAGGAAAGCTTACAAATTCCGGGAAAAAGAATGAGGGTAACAATCAACTTTGGCTCGATTTTTGATTTTGTTTTGACGCGCTTAACTTGAACGTGGACAACAGATTACAATGAAATTGTCACCCAAATACAAATCCTCCCTGAAAAGGGCTATTCATCCTTCAAAGTTTCGCCTGCCAGCATTGCTACTCTTGGTCATCTATTGCCATTTCTCCTGCGAAAAAGAGCATGTCACAATAACGAGTTCATTCTATGCCCCACTGGAGCTTGACGATTGGGACGTTTCCACGCCTGAAGATCAAGGACTTGATACGACCGATGTGAAAGAGATGTACCAGGTTGCAGCACAGATGGACAACCTGTACGGGCTGCTATTAATTAAGGACGGATACTTGGTAGCTGAAAGATATTTTAACGGAAAGAGCGTTTCTACAGCTCGTCCCATTGCTTCTATAACTAAAAGTTATACCTCCACCTTAACAGGAATCGCTCTGGAAAAGGGGTACCTTACCAGTCTTGATCAGACCATGGCTGAATTTTTCCCTGAATTTGACTGGGAGTCGATGGATACCTTAAAAAGCCAGATTACAATCCGTCAAATCCTAAAAATGAGATCGGGTTATCCCTGGGAGGAGTTTTCCGATTACAATGATCTGTTATGGTCAAGTTTCGGTGATTGGCTTCCTCTTATAGAGGAGATCCCATTAGCATATGAGCCTGGTAATGATTATGGTTACTCAAACCTGATGTCACATATCCTTGGGATCATTGTTTCCAGAGCAGCAGACACCTCCCTGTACGATTTTGCAAAGAGATATCTTTGCGAACCCCTGGGTGTCAGTATTCCTGTATGGTGGGCAGATTCTGATGGATACAATTACGGTCATGGAGATATCCATTCCACAGCCCGGGACCTTGCCAGGTTCGGTGAATTGTACCTGAATGAAGGCTTATACAAGAATACCCAAATCATTTCGTCAGGTTGGATTGTTGATGCTTTACTACCCTACTCTTTTGATCTCTACGGCAGGGAGATTTTTGACCATTTCAAACAGCTGAATATGGGTTATATGAACTGGTTTTCTGCGGTATCAGGCAATTATACTGTATACTTTTCATGGGGGCACGGTGGTCAGCATATCTTCCTCATTCCCGACCTGAATATTATCGTTGTAACAACCGCTGACTATATGCCGGGGCAGGACGGGGAAAAAGCCTGGGAAAAGCAAAAATCAATCACCGACATGGTTGGAAAGTATATCTCTAGACTACACTGACTCACTCAAACTCATTCAGCACCCCGCAAATCATGTTCCCGGGAAGCCCACTTTTTTGACCATGGCACTGAACTCCTTGTGATGGTGTAATTGATAAAATTGTGGCTCGGTGGTAAGCCAGGGGATCTCCATTTCGTGATCATCAATGGCTACAGATAGCCAGTACAGGGCCTCTTCTGTTTCGTCCATTGCTGCATGGATCACAGCAATGAAAAATGCAGGGGAACCTGCAGAATTCAGCGCCCTGTGTTGCATTAATTCGTCAATAAGCTCCCTGGCCTTAACTTGCTGACCCGACCTGGCATAAGCAGCTCCCATCCAGCCAAGGATTCTCGGATAGCGGATGTTCTCCAGTTCGAAGATCTGCTGGAATATCCGGATGGCTTCCTGGTGCTCACCAGAGTTTAGAAGTAGAAAGCCGTAGGAATCCAGGGTAACATAGTTATGCATAACCCTGAGCCTGGAGTGTGCAAACTCCATGGCTTCATCTATCTGCCGGTTATAAAAAAGGGACAGGACCATCCGGGAATTGGGATAGTAGGGTTCATTGTGTTCAAGACGCTGAGTCATTTCCAGGGCTTCTTTGTGCCTGCCGGCGAAGTTCAGGTAGTCCACATAGAGGGCATAGCCCTCAGCATTGAACCTTTCAATCCCCTTCTTGTATTCCTGTTCAGCCTTTTTGAAATCCCAATCATAGTAAAGGTGATAGAAACCTTTTACGGCATGGGCTTCAGGCAGGTCTGGTTCTATCTCAAGGGCCTTTCGAATAGAGATAATGGCCTGGCTCAATGCTTCCATGGCACCCAGTTCAACTCCAAACATGGAACCTTTGGCAATAGCGATGTTGCCTTGGAGACTGTAAGCAAGTGCGAAACTAGAGTCCAGTTCAATGGCCTGCATAACATATTCCTGGGCCCTCCTGTAACCTGCCCTGGTATAGGAGGTGAATTCATAGTAGGCCTTCATATAAAGCTCATAGGCTACCGGATTGCTCGTATATCCCAGATTCAACTTCGATCGAACCTCCGGGGAAAGGGTGATTTCCATATGCAGAGCCACTTTTTCAGCTATTTCATTCTGCATCTGGAAGATATCATCAAATTCTTCATCGAAGTGCTCTGCCCATATCCAGTGTCCTGTTTTCCCATTGACCAGGCCTACTTCCACCCTGATCATATCTCCAAATTTCTGTACACTTCCTTTTAGCAGATAGAACGTGTTGAGCTTGTTAGCGATTTCTACCATGGATTCCTGGCTATCTCCCTTCAGGAACATGGTGGTTTCCGACACAACCCTCAGGTCGGCAATTGCGGAAAGCTTTCTTGCAATGGCATCCCCAACACCCATACTGAAATACGCATTGGAAGGTTCATCACTCAGGTTTTCGAAAGGCAGGATGGCCACTGATTTGGTCATTACTTCATTCGCTCTGCTCCTGCCAGATAATTGAATGATGAAAAAGATGGTATATGGGAGAAGGATCGCCAGCAGGACCAGTATTCCGACCCGCTTTCCCGGGATTGATTTTATCCAGTGTATTTTGACCTGACCCGGTGGCCCGGCTTCTGGTCCAAATGGCTCGACTTTGCCCGCCTGACTTGGTGGGTGGCCATATAGACTGGCAAAACACCTGCTGAAATAGGTGGCACTGCTAAAGCCGACCAGGTAAGCCACTTCTGATACAGTATGCTCTCCTTCTTTCAGAAGATCAAGGGCTTTCTTTAGCCTGTATTCTCTGATGAACTGGCTCACAGATTGACTGGTCGCTGCCCTCAGCCTCCTGTGGAGATGGGAACGGCTAATCCCGATGCTTCTGGACAATTCTCCCACTCCGAACTGCTCATTGCTAAGGTTTTCCTCAACAATCTGCTCCAGCCTTACAAGCATTTCTTGGTCAACCCTGATCATCAGGGTTTAAAACAAACGAGCGATGTAAATGTTCTTTTGCCACCGAAAAGCAGTGAATTATTCACTCATTCCGGTGACAAAACATTTAAATGAAATCCTACATCAGTTGACTGGTTTAATACCTGTTGCAACTGATCTTTATGAGAAATATCCGTTTTAATGCATTATTATTGCTCGGCCATTTCAGCCACTTTCTTGTTGAGATGATCCGCCAGATCATGCATTCCATCTTCCGGACTGAAGCTAACCAAGAAAAGATCTTTCTCTACTATTGCTGTGTGTCCGGGTTTCATAAAGAAAGCTTCACCCTTGGAAAAAAGATCTTCTTCCCCGTTTTCATATATTATTCGAACAGCACCTTCTATAATATACCCCCAGTGAGGAACCTGGCACTTGTCATTTTCCAGGCCTTCCAGCAGAGGGGTAAAGTCAGCGCCTGCAGGTGCCCTGTTTATATCCACAGCCATTCCTCCCCAACCATCAATCATAGGAAGCACCTCTCCTTTTGGAAAGTCATCAAGATGTACATGAGTTACATCCGGCACCTCATTTGTATTTAATACAATCTTACCCTTTTTCTGAGCATTAACCTGTACACTCATCAAGGCAAGCATAACCATCAAGAATAAGAAATTTTGTTTTTTCATTGTAATAGATATTAAGTTAAACATGTTGTCTTATCAAAAGTACATCTAAGTGCAAACATCATATAATAAGCATCTTGCATAAGCATGAAGTTATCTGCTATTGCATGAAATTATGTTGTAAGCATGTGAACGGATGTTGTATAATCCCGGAATCTGACTTTTTTATCACATATGTCATTTGAAACATAGAATGACAGAATTGTATTCTGCCACTATATAGAAGTCGCATGCCCAACATTCCTTTTGAACCGGATTTCCCATTCAGTAATTGACAGCAGGGAACACAGGAAGCTGGCCCGGGTGGCTACACTACCAAGAACCCAAAAACCGCATCTCCATTGGAGTCGTGGAGAATAGTGACCATTTTGTTAAAATTAAATCTTGATAAAGATCCGATGTTTGTACATGTATTGAAGGAGTACCATTTCCAACAGAAAAACGAGTATTGAACCAGTCACCAGGATGGCATTATCGGAAAAGTCCAGTACCTCCAATCCCCTGACAAAAATCAGCACATACTCATTAAACCAGAGCGTGACAACGGTTCCGCTTAGCATATAGATGAAAATCGGGTTCATTCCGAAGATGACGAATATATATCCCCAGCGTGAGATTTTTTTTATATCCACCAGCCAGTAAAAAAAGGTTAGTGAAAGAATGGTT
>JBDLIX010000126.1:0-15992 GCA_039714655.1 Bacteroidota bacterium | reverse complement strand
GATAATTGTTCAGCCGGGCAATCTTCAACGCTTTTCTGAAGTATTCAATGGCTTCGGGGAAAGAACCCTTCTGTTTATAAAATTCGCCTGTTAAGCACAAAATATCGGATTTATCCTCTTGCAAACCTGCTTCATCAGCACACTTCAAAGCCTTTTCGTAATAGGTCAGCGCTTGATGACTATCGGCCCTGAACCAATATGCAAATGCCAGTTGTTTTAACAATTCGATTTGCAGTGTATCATTTCCGGAATGCTTCTCCAATAGATTTTCAAGACTGTCAATAGTTGAGGTCTGAGCAGAACCTATCACAAACAAAAGGCTACTGGTGATCAGTATAATTGTAAAAAACTTGAATCTACGCATTGTCAATTGTTAATAACAAATGAGAGGGGTGCTTTGCTAAACCATATTAAAAATACCGATTTTATTAGAATTATTGTGCAAAAACCGTATTCTGATCGCAAAACAACAATTTGTGAGGTTCAACGGAAGATTTTCCGGGATAACCACCGATCAACAAGGGATGAATCACATAAACCCTGAAAAAGGGATGAATCAAAATAACCGGACAGAACTAAAGTACAGGATCGCACTCACTATGGCCCCGGCCATAGGTCCGATTACCGCCCGAAAACTGATCGAAAAGTTTGGATCAGCCCGCGCAATCTTTGATCAAAAAAAAGAGGTGCTTGAGATGATCGAAGGTATTGGGCCACGTTTATCGGAATCTATCACTGCTTCCACCCTGTTGGAACAGGCGGAGAAGGAGATGGTATTTCTGGACAAACACCGCATCTCTGCCCTCTATTTTGAAGATCCGCATTACCCGCAACGCCTGAACCAGTGTGCTGATGGCCCCATCCTGCTATATACCCGGGGAGAGCAGGGCCTGCATTGTCGCAAGAGCCTGAGTGTGGTGGGGACCCGCAGGGCTACTCCCTATGGCAGGGATATGTGCAGGAAGATTATTCAGGGACTTTCAGCTGTGGTGGATGACCTGGTCATTGTAAGCGGACTTGCATACGGCATCGATGTTATGGCCCACAGGGCAGCACTGGAAAATGGATTGCCAACCATTGCCGTTTTGGGTCATGGTCTTTCTACCATCTATCCACATGCCCACCGCGACACGGCAAAAAAGATCATTGATCAGGGTACCCTGGTAACGGATTTTCACTCAAGAATGGGACCGGAACGGAACAATTTCCTTCGCCGGAACCGGATTATCGCAGGCCTGTCACATGCCACCCTGGTCATCGAATCGGCCAAAACAGGAGGATCTTTGATTACTGCTGTTCTGGCTTCATCATATGACCGGGATGTACTTGCAGTCCCTGGCCGCACCGTTGATGAAAGATCGAAAGGATGTAACGGACTTATCAAAAGTAATCTTGCGGCAATGGTGGAATCTCATGAAGATGTGATCCATCATTTGAACTGGGAAGATCATAACCTGCCACATATAAAAAAACCGACCCCTGAGCTTTTTCCTACTGAAGATGAACAACAGCTACTTCATCGAATTCAGGAACAACCAGGAATTGTTCCGGGAATCCTCAGCAACAATACGGGCATTTCCATTCAAAAGGTCCTCTCCCTGCTCATGGAGATGGAACTAAAACAATGGATCTCTGTGGAACCCGGAAACCGTTACCAGACCAGGATCACCCTTCCATGATGAAAATTTCCCGCCAAAGAATGCTGTTCGATAATGTTTAAGGACATACCTAACAAATGATAAACGACATACCAGGCTGAATGAAATAATTTTAATTTTACCTGCAGTTGAACCCAATTAAAAAACAATATGGATCCAAAAGTTGAACAATTCATGGCCAGGGTAAAGGCCAAAAATCCGGCAGAATCGGAATTCCACCAAGCAGTACACGAGGTTGCAGAATCGCTGATCCCGTTCATTGAAGAGAACCCAAAATATAAACATGCAAAGATCCTTGAAAGGATCACAGAACCCGAACGGGTCATCCTCTTCAGGGTGCCCTGGATCAATGACAAGGGTGAAGTGGAGATCAACAAAGGTTTCAGGATCGAGATGAATTCGGCCATTGGCCCTTACAAGGGTGGACTTCGTTTTCACCCCACTGTAAACCTGGGCATCTTAAAATTCCTTGCCTTCGAACAGGTATTAAAAAACAGCCTCACCACCCTCCCCATGGGTGGAGGAAAGGGAGGATCAGACTTTGACCCCAAGGGGAAATCTGACAATGAAGTGATGCGTTTCTGTCAGAGCTTTATGACAGAACTTAACAGGCACATTGGCCCAAATACGGATGTCCCCGCAGGCGATATCGGGGTAGGAGGGCGCGAAATTGGCTACCTGTTTGGCCAGTACAAACGCATCCGGAACGAGTTTACAGGTGTACTCACCGGGAAAGGTCTGCAGTGGGGCGGAAGCCTGATCAGGCCCGAAGCCACCGGATATGGTGCAGTCTATTTTGCCGAAGAGATGTTGAAGAGTAAAGGAGATTCACTAAAAGGAAAAGTGGCTGCTGTATCAGGTTCAGGGAATGTGGCACAGTTTACGGTTCAGAAACTGACCGAACTGGGAGGAAAAGCCGTTACACTATCCGATTCAGGCGGCTCCATCTACGATCCTGATGGGATCGATGCTGAAAAACTTGCCTGGGTCATGGAACTAAAGAATATTCGCAGGGGAAGGATTAAAGAGTATGCTGAGAAATTTGGATGTGAGTATTTTGAAGGGAAACGACCATGGCATGTAAAATGCGATGTGGCATTCCCATCTGCTACCGAAAATGAGATCGATAAAGGAGATGCCGAAACCCTTATTAAGAATGGTTGTCAGGTTATAAGCGAAGGTGCCAATATGCCATCCACTCCGGATGCCATTGAGGTATACCTTAATGCAAAGATACTTTACGGACCAGGCAAAGCAGCCAATGCAGGGGGTGTGGCAGTGTCCGGACTGGAAATGACCCAGAACAGTATGCGCTTGCCATGGTCAAGGGAGGAGGTGGACAACCGTCTTCAAACCATTATGAAGAATATCCATCAGACATGTGTGGACCACGGGACAGAACCAAACGGATATGTAAATTACGTGAAGGGTGCCAATATCGGAGGCTTTGTAAAAGTGGCCGAAGCTATGCTGGCCCAAGGGGTTGTTTAGCCCGCTTTCTGTAACAATATAATAAAAAGCGCAGCCTGAGATTATTCTTGAAGCGGATGTTATGGTATAATATCAGCGAAAGGAGTAAATAACCAAGTTGCGTTTTTACTATTTGTAAAAGGATATTGTATGTTTGTATCCGCGTAAAAAAAATGTACACCGATTCACATACACACCTCTACCTTGATGCGTTTTCAAATGACCGTGATGAGATGGTGAAACGGGCTGTTGATGCAGGAGTTTCCCGCATGTTTCTTCCCAATATCGACAGCTCATCCATCGCTCCTATGTTCACTCTGACAGATCAATATCCTGGTGTCTGTTACCCCATGATGGGGCTTCATCCTACTTCGGTAAAAGAGAATTACCGGGAGGAGCTCAAAACCATCGAAACCCAGCTGGACCGGTCAGGGATCATAGCCATCGGTGAAACCGGGATTGACCTCTATTGGGATAAGACTTTCTTCCGTGAACAGGAAGAGGTTTTCAAAACTCAGATCCGATGGGCCAAGGAGATGCATCTTCCCCTGGTCATTCATGCCCGTGATTCTTTTCAGGAGATTTTCAGCATGCTGGATAAAGTCGGAACTCAAGGATTACGCGGGGTGTTTCACAGTTTTACAGGATCAGTGGATGTGTTGGGAAAAGCACTTTCCTATGATTTTATGATCGGGATCAACGGAATTGTCACTTTTAAAAATTCAAACCTTGGAGAGGTAGTACAATCCATCCCAAAAGATCGGCTCCTGCTGGAGACAGATTCCCCCTTCCTTGCACCGGTTCCCCACAGGGGCAAAAGAAATGAAAGCAGTTATCTGGTGGAAATTGCAGCAAAAGTGGCAGAAATTCATAACTTAACCAAAGAAGAGATTGGGGAGATTACCTCCCGTAATGCAGAATATCTGTTTCAAATTTAGCCTCAACATGGATTCTGAAAACAGTTCTATATTAATTATATATACCGGGGGTACCATCGGAATGTTGGAGGATCCTGTCAATGGATCACTCAAGCCTATTGACTTTAAAAAGATCCTTGATCAGATTCCCGAAATCAAGGGATTAGGATACAACATCAAAGCCATCAGCTTTGATCCCCCCATCGATTCTTCAGATATAGACAGTTCTACCTGGACCCGCATTGCTGAGATTATTGAAGAACATTATCACGCTATTGATGGATTTGTAGTGTTACATGGTACAGATACCATGGCCTATTCTGCTTCGGCTTTAAGCTTTATGCTGGAAAATCTTGACAAGCCTGTCATCTTTACAGGAGCTCAGCTTCCCATCGGAGCCCTGAGGACTGACGGGAAGGAGAACCTGATCACATCCATTGTCATTGCAGCCGCAAAAGAGTATGGAAAACCGGTGATCCCCGAAGTATGTATCTACTTTGAGAGTAAGCTGTCCCGGGGAAACAGAACTACCAAAGTAAACGCCGAACATTTTAATGCCTTTCAATCTGCCAACTACCCTTATTTGGCCAAGGCAGGTGTTCATCTGGTCTATAACCGTGAATTTGTCAATCACCCCAGGAAGTTCAGAAAGCTTGTTGTGCATAAGGAGCTCAACAACCACATTGCCATACTGAAGCTCTTTCCCGGACTGACACCTGAATATATGGATGCAATTCTGGGATACAAAGGATTGAAAGCACTGATTCTGGAGACATATGGTACTGGAAATGCTCCTACCGGAATATGGTTCCTGAGGAGAATCAAGAGAGCAGTAGACAAAGGGATCTTTATCCTTGATGTGACTCAATGTAGCAGAGGGAGTGTTGAGATGGGAAGATACGAAACGAGCAGACACCTGCTAAAAGCTGGTGTGATAAGCGGTTATGATATTACTACCGAGGCTGCCACGACTAAATTAATGGTCCTGCTGGCACAAAATCTAAAGGATGAAGAGGTTAAAATGCATTTAAATAAATCGCTTAAAGGAGAAATCACACTACCATGAGTGCTAGTATTAATATTTTTTTGTATTTTTCGCCGCGAAATTCTCCCATAGGTTTACATGTAAACTGAAGCAGGAGTGGTTCTTATAAAAATCTGGAGATAAGCGGGTTTGAAAGAAAGAGGGAAACCCGGGACAGCGTATAGATTTACTGGAGAGGTGCAGGAGTGGTTGAACTGGCACGCCTGGAAAGCGTGTGTACCCCTAAAGGGTACCGAGGGTTCGAATCCCTCTCTCTCCGCGACGTTCTTTGGAAAAAGAAAGCTTTTAATTAAGATAAAATTTATAAATTAGCAATATTCACGTTAAATCATAAAGTAAAACAAACACAACAACACCATGAAAAAATTATTTGCATTGATAGCCGTATTCGGGATGCTTTTTATGGGAGCATCGATCTTTGCACAGGATGAAACCACGGATTCTCCTGTGACTGAAGATTCCACACAGGTTGCTGAGGAGGTTGTAGCAGAAGTAATCCCTACCCCAGCAACAGCGGAAGCCGAAGAAGAAGGTGGACTTGCTGTATTGCACACCACCCTGAAGACCAAATTCATTGAAGGTGGTGCCGGATTTATGGGCGCTGTACTTCTGACATTGATTTTCGGTCTTGCCCTGTCGTTTGAAAGGGTCATTTACCTGAACCTTTCAGCCACCAATACTGACAAGCTTCTGTCTACTGTCGAAGATGCACTGAATGAAGGTGGAGTGGAAGCTGCCAAAGAAATATGCCGTAATACCCGCGGACCTGTGGCCAGTATTTTCTACCAGGGACTTGATCGCGTCGATGAAGGAATTGATGTGGTTGAAAAGTCGGTCGTCTCTTATGGTAGTGTACAGATGGGCCTCCTGGAGAAAAACCTCTCCTGGATCTCCCTGTTTATCGCCATTGCTCCTATGTTAGGTTTTATGGGTACGGTAATCGGTATGATCGATGCTTTCGATAAGATTCAGCAGCAGGGAGATATTTCTCCGACTGTTGTAGCAGGGGGTATTAAGATCGCCCTGATCACCACGGTAACAGGTCTGATGGTGGCCATTATCCTTCAGATTTTCTACAATTACCTGGTATCTCAGATTGACAACATCGTCAATAAAATGGAAGATGCTTCCATTTCACTTGTAGACCTTCTGGTAAAACAAAATCTTAAAAAATAAGAAGCTATGGCTTTATCCAAAATAACAAGAATCATATTATATTTGGTAGCAGGGATCTCCCTGCTGGTGGTTCTGTTCTTCTATATCGGACCCAAGACCGTCGATGACTATGACGCACTTGTAGATCGAGTCGATGATGCCTTGATGCCTATGGATCTGACACCTGTAGCCCCATTAGTTGTCATAGATACAACGCTGACTGACTCTGCAGATATTGCTGAAAATTTGGCAGCCGTTGAGAAAGCAAATGAAGAACGTCTTGCTGCTCCTGTTGTTACAGATAATTCAGGAACCAGCATCAAAGATGTGACCTCAGGCTGGGAATACCTGCTATATTTCCGTACTGACATTGCACTGATCTGGGCCTATATCCTTATCGTTCTCACATTGATAGCATCTATTGTGTTCCCGCTGATATCCGTCCTTTCAAATCCCAAGGGATTGATCAGGTTGGGAGCGGTGCTTGCCGGAGCTGCAATCCTGGTAGTTATCTCATACGTGATGTCAAAAGGTACTCCTATAGATATTATAGGATATACCGGAACGGATAACAGTGATCCGGGAACGCTTAAGATGATAGATACCGTCCTGTTTGTGACCTATATTCTATTTGGAATGGCGCTTGCGTCCATTCTCTATGCCATTATTTCAAAGGCATTTAAGTAAGATTTCATAAGAAAAACAAAAACCGATGGCAAGAGAAACACCGGAAGTCAATGGAGGATCACTGGCGGATATCGCCTTTCTCCTGTTGATATTCTTCCTGGTTACCACCACCATGGATATTGATACGGGTATTACCAGACTACTGCCTCCCGAACCCGAAAAGGATCAGGAAACCGAAGTGAAGGTCAATAAGCGTAACGTGCTGGTGGTACTGCTTAACCGAAGCGATCTCCTGATGGTGGGCGGAGAAGTGATGGACCGTTTAGCGCTCAAGAATAAAACCATCGAATTCTTCACCAATCCTCTTAACAGTGAGACCCTTCCCGAAATGACGGATACTGAAGTTCAGTTTCCTCCGGGAAGTTCCTCCATGTTGCCACCCGATGGCATCTGGAGGGGGCAAGTCTCCAAAGGGGTGATTTCACTTCAGAACGACCGTTCCACCACCTATGGTAAATATCTGCAGGTGCAGAACGAACTGGTGGCAGCCGTGAATGAATTGAGGAACAACTTCTGTAACCTCTATTTTGATAAGGACTATGATGAGTTGAACACGGCAAATCCAATTGAGGAGGAGATTCATGATGGAATTCGTAAGATTTATAAGATGAATATTTCCGAGTCGGATCCCAAAAATATAGGAGGGCGCAACTAATGTCTAAATTCAAAAGAAAAAAAGGGAAAGGCGGGGTAACAATCAACACCGCTTCACTTCCTGACATTGTTTTCATGCTTTTATTCTTTTTCATGGTGTCGACAACAATGAGGGAAACTGAGGTTCAGGTGAGGGTTACTGTCCCTGAAGCCACGGAAGTGAAGAAACTGGAGAAGAAATCCCTGGTCAGTTACATATACATCGGACGCCCTGTTCCACATGTGGCCCGAATGTATGGAACCGAACCCCTGGTACAGCTTAACGACAAGCTGGTAAGTGAAGAGGGAATCCCCTTTGAATCAATCCAGGATTTCGTCCTGTTCGAACGGGAAAAGCTTCCAGAATCTGATAAAAGCAGAATGACCATGTCCCTGAGAATTGATCAGGATATTCCAATGGGTAAAGTGGATGATGTAAAGCAGGCGTTAAGGAAGGCAAGGGCTTTGATTATTAACTACTCTGCAAGAAAGGAATACAGGGAACAAGGAAGACAAAGGTAGTCATAAAGCTGAAAGTCTGTAAAGTCTGTAAAGCTATGAAGTCGAAAGACTTTTAGCTTTACAGACTTTTTACTTTTAACTAAAGTGAGTTTCCCTCTTATTTATTCATATAAGGCTGAATATACCTGATCGACCATCTCCTGGAAAGTTTCCGGTTGGTCGAACATCGATCGTTTCTTAAGAAAACGCTCTATATGATAGAAGAGCTTTGTTTTATCAAATCCTGTAAAATCTTCAATCCCGCTATTAAAATATAACTCACTAATATTTTTATCGTACAACTTTCTTAAGGAATTCCCAATACCGAACAGGAGGTAGTATTTGGAAATGGGTTTTGCCGGATTTTCATAGTCGCAATAGATTTTATCCACATAGCTCCCGTTGTCGTAGATCACCACTTCCCTAACAAATCCATCGTATGTATAAAAAATCCACTCTCCATGTCTCTGACGCGTCTTTTTAAATCCCTGGTATTTGATTGTGCCATCGCTGAATAATTCCATTTCAGGAACATATAGCTTTCCGCTGGGTGCTTTCACCTTTCCGTTGACCAGGGAACGATCCTCAATTCCAAAATAAGTCAGATAAGGCATCTCCTCAATGATCTCTTCAGGCCGGGAAGAATCCTCTATTTTTTCGAAATTAGTACCCGCAAAAACCTCCTCTGCATGTTCAATGAGCAGTTCCTGTTCATAAATTCCATCTTCAAAAGCCTTTCGATCGCGCAGTTTTGTGATCAAAACACCCATATCACTGTGCACACTGGAACTCAAATCCATTAAGCCCATGGAAGAAATGACCAGCTCCTTTTCGTTCCGGTAAAAACAGGAATTGAGTTTATCGTGGTATAAGATCCTGAGGTTCTTAAATTCCTTGAACCATCGCTGACCCCTGATCTGGTTTCGCTCCTTCCCGAATAACAGGGTAATCCGAACGTTTCGTTGATCAGCCTGACTAAATCTGAGGATGATACTTTCATGCAATTTCAGGACCGGAGAAAAGAATACAATTTCGCCCGTTGCCTCCGAAATGAGGCGGTCGATCTGGTAGGAGTTACCAACAGAGGATAAAAATTCGGCTGCCATGGGGTTGTTACATAATTATAAGTATATTTCTGGGTACTGAAATTATGGAAAAAAAGGGCTGATTCTTTGATGAAATATCAACAGGAATAAAAAAGCCATTTGTAACCCAAATAATATTCTTTGATCATCTAAAAACTCAAGCATGAAGAAAGATGCTCCAATAACCAGTTTTCATCAAAATCGTCGCAATTTTCTGAAATCAAAAATGATACTCAGCCTGGGTGCATTAACAGGTACAATGGGATCTTCAAATTTGTTGGCTACATCTCATAAATCTAATGATGTCCATTCAGACTCATTGGATGCCATGCGTGAATCATACCTGGAATGTCTTGGAGGACCATTTCCTGATTCTACTCCACTACATACACAAATTGGTGAGTCGATACAAAAGGAGGGTTATCGAATTGTTTCCTTGAGTTACGAGACACAACCGGGTGATCGGGTACCAGCATTATTGCTTATTCCAAATTCAGCCACAGATACCCACCCAGCACCTGGCATCGCAGTTTGGCACCAGCACAATGGAGAATATCATCTTGGAAAATCGGAGCCTGCCGGACTTGCAGGCAATCCCATGCATCATACAGCTGTTGCATTAGTTCATGAAGGTTATGTTGTACTGTGCCCCGATGCATTATGTTTTGAAGAGCGGCAGGATCCTACAGGAATATTAAAGGGAGGCGAATACGAGCGTTTTGAATTTCTTAGACAAATAGTAAGAGGCCGAAGTCTGGCCTGGAAAAGTATTCTGGACATGAAATGTGCCATAGATCTGCTTTGCGAGTGTCCAGAGGTGTTGTCAGATCAGTTGGGCTGTTACGGACACTCTATGGGCTCCACTCACGCCTGGCTGGTGAGTCCTCTTGAACCCAGGTTGAAATGCACAATTGGCAACTGCTGCCTGCCGACTTATGAAGCAATTGAACAAGAGCATTTATTACATTGTTTCCCTAACTTTGTCCCTGGATGGACAAAATATGGAGACACACCTGAAATTGCGGCACTTACAGCACCAAGAGCTCTCCATCTGAATCTAGGGGAAAAAGATAAAGGAAGCCCCATCGAATCGGCTCAACGTGGTCTGAAAAGGATTGCTGAAACCTACAAAATAGCTGGAGCTGGTAATAACTTTAGTTACTTTATCGAACCAGAAAAAGGACATATACTAAGTGATGCAATGTGGAAGCACGTAAAAGAATGCTTTGCGAAAAATCTTCATACCGCTTAGGTGTCTTGTAGTGACCTCAGGAGGACTCGAACCCCCACCATGGGAACCGGAATCCCACGTTCTATCCAGTTAAACTATGAGGCCAATAAAGGAGGGCAAAGTTAATATTTTTTTCTAAGCCTCGTCCGGTAACTCATCGCCTGTAAACGGAGGATATCTATCAGTCATATACATCATATAGAGGTTTACCCTCATCTGCCAGCGTACCTGACCCACAACCCAGTTGTGCATATTTTTAGGATATTTGGCAGTGAACAGTACCACCCACCATGCCAGAAACTGGAGGATCCCTACAAATAATGCCCTGAACATCAGGATCAATCCATGGGGAAGATATACATAAAAGATCCCCAACAGGAGCCTGACCAGCGTAAGCCCCCTGCTCACCTTTTCGGGATAGGGTACCGAAATGTCGGTGTGATCGTCCCTACCTTTGATGCCAAAAGCCGGATAACCGTCAGAAACATTGTACATCCTTGCTATAACTCGAATATTCCACCGCAAAAGTCCCTCCTGAAACTCAAACATGCTTTCAGGAAAGCGACCTGTGAAGAGAATAATCCAGAAAGTCACAAATTGGAGGATAACCCCCCAAAAACTTACAAACAGCAAAATAAATCCATGTGGCAGGTAAATATAGAGCCAGCCAAATAATGTTCTAAGCAGCAGTTCTCCCCGGGAATACCTTTCCTGATACTCGATGGTAAGTTTCATTTGAAAACTGTTTTTTTTGTTTCAGATACAATCTACTGAAAAAATCCTAATTTCGCACAC
Source organism: Bacteroidota bacterium (assembly GCA_039714655.1). Taxonomy (GTDB): domain Bacteria; phylum Bacteroidota; class Bacteroidia; order Bacteroidales. The sequence continues at coordinate 4,815 of JBDLIX010000126.1, read as the reverse complement.
TGAATCAGAAGTCGACAGCATGGATTATAAGTTTGCAGATATTGAGAAGCGATGGCAGGAGTTCTGGGAGAAGAACAAGACCTTCAGGACCAAAGATGACTATTCAAAACCAAAGTTCTATATACTTGACATGTTTCCCTATCCTTCGGGATCGGGATTGCATGTGGGACATCCCGAAGGGTATACTGCCACCGACATTGTGGCCAGGTACAAGAGGATGAAAGGATTCAATGTACTCCATCCCATGGGATGGGATGCATTTGGATTACCAGCCGAACAGTATGCCATTGAAACGGGAACCCATCCTGCTACAACTACTCAAAAGAATTGCGACAACTTTCGCAGACAGATCAAATCCCTGGGACTTGGGTATGATTGGGACCGTGAGGTCAATACCACTGATCCCGGATACTTTAAATGGACCCAGTGGATCTTTATTCAACTATATAACACATGGTTCGACACAGAACTGCAGAAAGGCCGACCCATTGGCGAACTGGAGATCCCTGAAGAGATTCGTTCTCAAGGCCATGAAGCCATCCGGAAATACCAAGACGATCACCGCCTGGCATACTACGATGATGCCCAGGTATGGTGGTGTCCCCACTGCAGAATCGTCTGCTCCAATGAAGAGGTGCTGAATGATGGCACACACGAAAAGTGCGGCAATCCCGTGGAGAGAAAAAACCTGAAACAGTGGATGTTGCGAATACCTCATTATGCAGAACGCCTGCTTGCCGGATTGGATCATCTGGATTGGCCTGAAGGGGTAAAAGATATGCAGCGGAATTGGATTGGCCGGTCAACCGGAGCAGAAGTCGAATTCCAGGTGGATGGCTCAGCACACTCACTGAGGGTATTTACTACCCGTCCTGATACCCTGTTCGGGGCTACCTACATGGTGGTCGCTCCAGAGCATGACCTGCTTAAGGGTCTGACAACCGAAGCACAAAAGGAAGTAGTTTCCGCCTATGTGGCGCAAGCAGGACTGAAGTCAGAGCTCGACCGATCTGATCTGTCGCGCGAAAAAACCGGTGTTTTTACAGGAAGTTATGCCATCAATCCGGTAAACAATCAACTTATCCCTATCTGGGTGGCCGACTACGTGTTGATGGGATATGGAACCGGTGCCATTATGGCAGTTCCATGTCACGATACCAGGGACTTTGAGTTTGCCACGGCTTTTTCACTGCCCATCCAGTGTATTATGGACCCGGCCGTGGAGGATGAAGAGATTAGAAAGAGTGTGCTTGAAGGAATGGCTTGCTGGACAGAGGATGGCAGCTATGTAAACTCATCAGATCCGGAAACGGGACTGGATATCAACGGACTCTCCAAAGAGAAGGGGATTGCACAAACCATCCAGTGGCTCCAGGCAAATGGTTTGGGAAATGAAGCCATCAATTACAAAATCAGGGACTGGCTCTTCAGTCGCCAACGATATTGGGGAGAACCCTTTCCGGTGATCCATTGGGAAGATGGGGAAATTACCCTGCTGGATGAGACAGATTTACCACTTCAGCTTCCAGAGCTGGAAAGATATGAGCCAGGCAGCCATGGCGAATCTCCCCTGGCCAATGCCAATGAATGGTTAAATGTGACAGATTCCAAGGGTCGCAAGGGTCGCAGGGAGACCAATACCATGCCACAGTGGGCCGGCTCTTGCTGGTATTATCTCAGATACATCGATCCGAAGAACGACAAGGAACCCTTTTCAAGCAAGAAAGAGAACTACTGGATGCCGGTGGACCTCTATGTGGGGGGTGCAGAACATGCAGTACTCCACCTGCTCTACAGCCGTTTCTGGCATAAGGCACTTTTTGATCTTGGAATTGTCTCCACCGATGAGCCTTATAACAAGCTTTTTAACCAGGGAATGATCCTTGCCTTCGCCTACGAAACAGCTTCCGGTGCCAAAGTCCCCAGTGACCTGGTAGAAGAAAAGGAGGGCACCTATTTCCATTCTGAAACAGGTGAATCCCTGAACCAGATTGTGGCTAAAATGTCCAAGTCTCTGAAAAATGTAGTGAATCCGGATGATGTAGTAGCTGGATATGGTGCTGATTCACTCCGTCTCTATGAGATGTTCCTGGGACCGCTTGACGCCGTAAAACCATGGGTGGAAAACGGAGTAAAGGGAGTCTACAACTTCCTGAACCGGGTTTACAAATTCTTTGCTGAACCCTCCCATTACCACGATGGAAAAGAAGATGCAGAGATTCTAAAATCGCTACATGGCACTATTAAAAAAGTGGGTGGAGATATTGAAGCGCTGCATTTCAATACCGCCATCTCCCAGATGATGATCTTCACCAACCTTTGTATTAAAAAAGGGAAAATACAACGGACAACCGCCGAATCATTTATTAAAGTTCTGGCACCCTTTGCTCCGCACCTGGCTGAGGAGATCTGGAGTATCCTGAAGAATGAGTCTTCCATCGCAGAAACCAGTTGGCCAGCTTTTGATGAAACACATTTGAAGGAAAACAGCCATGAGTATCCTGTCATGATCAACGGGAAACTGAGGTTTAAAATTAACCTTCCTCTTGAGATGCCGTCCAATGAGATTCAGCAGAGGGTATTAGCACATGAGACGGCGTTGAAGTGGACCGAAGGGAATGATCCCAAAAGATTCATTCACGTTCCAAAGAAGATCATCAATATCGTGGTATAATGAAGAGTTGGAGAGACCTGGTTGTTATGTTGCTGCTTGCTGTGGGAATCACCCTGGCAGGTTCTTTTCTCCTCAGGGATGAGTCCCCGGTTACGGCGGACCTGGCTTTGGAGAAGAGTGAAAATAAAGAATCCATTGATGCCGTCCCGGCAAAGAGAATATATGGGATCCCGGCTGACCTCTACGAGATAAGCTCGGGAAAGGTGCGAAGAAATGAAAATCTTGCCGATCTATTGCTTCCTTTTGGTATATCCATGCAGGAGATATACAGGATCTCTCTGCTTCCCGACACCCTTATTGATGAACGAAAAATCAAGCCCGGTAACAACTTTGCGTTTTTCAAAATCTCAGATTCCACAGCTGTGGCTACTGCAGCCTACTTTGTGTATGAAAAGGATCCCCTCAATTATGTGAGGATTGGGATTGATCCCGACTCAATATGGGCACAGAATGATAAAAAAACCATTGAAAACAGACTTCAATTTGTCTCGGGAACCATTGAGACCTCCCTCTGGGAGTCTATGCGCAATACCGAGACAAATCCCATGTTGGCTGTGGAACTAAGTGAAGTTTTTGCATGGTCCATCGATTTCTTTGGAGTGCAGAAGGGTGACCAATATAAGGTGATCTATGAAGAAGCGTATGTGGATAGCCAATCCATTGGAATCCAAAAGATCTTTGGTGCATGGTTTTACCACAATGAAACAGATTTTTGGGGCATTCCTTTTGAACAGAACGATGTTAGGAGTTTTTTCGACGAAGAGGGAAATAGCCTGCGAAAAGCATTTCTGAAGGCACCGCTTAGGTTTTCAAGGATCAGTTCAGGTTTCTCCCATTCCAGGCTCCATCCCGTCCTGAAAATTCGTCGTCCCCATCATGGTGTGGACTATGCAGCGCCAACCGGTACCCCGGTTCATACTGTGGGAGATGGAGTCGTCTCCAGGAGAGGTTACCAGAAAAATGGTGGAGGCAATTATGTGACCGTTAAACACAATAGTGTCTATTCAACAACCTATATGCATCTGAGCAGGTTTGGGAAAGGGATCAGGCAGGGTGTGTATGTAAAACAGGGAGAGGTAATCGGTTATGTGGGAAGTACTGGTCTGGCCACCGGTCCGCATCTTGATTTCCGGTTTTACAAGAATGGAAGTGCTGTCAATCCGCTGAAGGTGGAAGCTCCCCCCGTAGAGCCTGTGGAGAATAAAAACAGGTCCTCCTTCGAGATCATTCGGGTTTTTACCATGCAGGCTCTAAAACTGATCTAGTAACCCGGCCACTACCCTGGGGAAATGCTCATACTCAAGAGAATGCACCTTTTTTGCCAGTGATTCAGGAGTCTCCTCCTCCTCAACCAGACAGGTTGTCTGAAAAATAATATCCCCTTCATCGTATTTTTGATTCACATGGTGGATGGTTATCCCAGACTCGCTATCGCCATTGGCGATCACAGCCTCATGTACACGTTTTCCATACATCCCTTTTCCCCCATACTTTGGCAACAGAGCAGGATGAATATTAACCACCTTTCCTTCATACATTTTCAGCAATGAATCGGGAACCAGCCAAAGAAATCCAGCCAGCACCAGAAAATCGATTTCCCTGTTCTGTAATAGGGTCAGGACTTCATCCGTCTGGTAAAACTGCTCGCGATTGAATACAATGGCTTCAATATCTAATGATTGTGCCCGGTTTATCACACCTGCATCACTCCTGTTGGTCAGGACCAATTTTACCTGTCCAAATGGATTCATTCGAAAAAAACGAATCAAGTTCTCTGCGTTTGTCCCTGATCCGGAGGCAAATATGGCTATGTTCTTCATTTTTCTTTGAAAATAGTCGAATTTTGCATTTCTTTGCACCGTTAAAAATAACCAATAATATTAATTAAAAATTATCGTCATGTCTGACATTGCCTCAAGAGTAAAAGCAATTATTGTTGACAAATTAGGTGTTGATGAGAATGAAGTAACCCCAGAAGCCAGCTTCACAAACGATCTGGGAGCTGATTCTCTTGACACAGTAGAGCTTATCATGGAATTTGAAAAAGAATTCAACATGGGTATTCCCGATGACCAGGCTGAAAGCATTTCAACAGTTGGGGAAGCCATTAAGCATATTGAAGAAAACGCAGAATAAGCTTT